>CAIJOU010000641.1 GCA_903822375.1 Candidatus Hydrogenedentota bacterium | reverse complement strand
GTCCGGCGCGGATCAGCATGACGTTGCGCACATACACGGGCAACGTCGCCACCATTCCCAGCACGTTGATCCATTCCTGGCGCTGCAGGTACGACGACATGAGCAGCAACGAGGCCGCAATGCTCAAATACCAGAACGACGGCGGGATGACACTGCGCTTCCGGACTTCGGTGACCACCCATTGCACGGCAAAACGCGCGGCGAAAAGGCTCTGGCCGACGGCGCCCACGCCAATCCAGAACCAGGTGCGCACGATGACCTCGTGCGTTTCGTGGTGCGTGTGGTGGTATTCGTTGAGCCAAGTCCCGGCGACCATGGCCACGCTTGCGAGCAGAAACAGGGCCACGCCGGCCTGAAAGAGCAGCGAAGCGCGGCGCGTCAGCGTTCCCTTTTCATTCCAGATGTGGACCAGGTTGCGCGCATAGACAACGCTGTTAAAACCGTAGCTGAGCGCCGCCACGGGCGAATGGAGGTAGAAGACGCCGTAAAGCAGCAGGGCCACCGAGCCGCCGCCGCTCATGTACCAGAACACGACCGGCACGACGCTTTTGCCCGCGCGCTCGGAAACATACCACTGGATGTAGAAGCGGCCGAAGAAAATGACCGCGCCCGAGACACCCAGAATCTGCCAGAGGATCGTCCAGAGCGAAGTGTCGGCGCCAAACATGGAATCCACCACAAGACCTTTCTGTTAGCTGCTTTCCAAGGGCGCAAAGTATAGCACGGGACGCGGTGCATACTGGGAGCGCCGGGCGCTCCCAGCAAGGCGGCGATCCCATCGGTTCAGTCTTCCGCGAGGCGCAGGTACCAGGTTTTGTAGAGCACGACGCTGAGCACGGCGACGACGGCGAAGGCCGCGCCGGACTCGGCGAAGCGATGGAGCACGAGGTAGACCGGGCAGAGCCACATGGCGATGAGCCAGGGAATGCCGATGACCACGTTCATCATGTCGTCGCGGAAGGTCGCATTGGCCTCGCGGCCGAGACCGGTTTCGTCGGCGATGGGCTTCCAGAAGCCGGCAGGCCGGACCTCGCGGTAGAAGCGCAGCAGCGTCTCGCGGTCGGTGGGCTCGGTCAGGAGCGCCACGGCCACGGTGATCAGCAGGACGGTTCCGGCGATGGCCGGGAAGGTCTCATAAAGCGGCATCTTGGAGAAGGCCGGCACGAGGGCCTGGATGAGCGAAAGGACCATGCCGGACAGCGTGCCGGCGGCGTAGGCCCAGCCGTTGACGCGCCACCAGTACCAGCGCAGGACATTGGGCAGGAGCACGCCCGCGCCCAGCGTGCCCATGATCCAGGTAAACATCTGGTTGATGGACGAGGAGGCGAAGCTGACCGCGATGCCCATGAGCACCAGCAGGGCCGACGAGGCGTAGCTGGCCAGGATCAACTGGCGCGACGTGGCGCGCGGGTTCAGGTACTTGTGGTAGATGTCCTTGACTATGTAGCTCGCGCCGCCGTTGACGGTGGAGTTGAAGGTGGCGAGGAACCCGGAGAGCAGCGCGGCCAGCACGATGCCGCGCACGCCCGTGGGGAGCATGTCCTGAATCACCGAGGGCAGCACCTTTTCCGGGTCGCCCTGCTTGGCCAGGCCCACGATGCCCATGGCCGCCAGCGCCATGGCCATGGGCCAGCGCACGGTGTGGATGACGCCCCACAACGCGCCGAGTTTGGACGCCTCCTTGGGCGTCTTGGCGGCGAGGAAGCGCTGGAAGTCGTACAACTGCTCCGGGCCGGAGAAGGACAGGAGCATGCCCTTGAACACCCAGACCATGAGCAGCACGCCGAACAGTTCATACTCAGAGGTGCCATCGGGCGACTTGAAGGTCCAGACGGGCATGAGGCTGCCCCAGTCGGGCGCAACGGCCGCCTTGAGCGCCTCGGGCGCGACATGGACGAAGCCGAGGTAGGCGATCATAATCGCGCCGATGGACAGGATGATGGTCTGGAAGATTTCGACCAGCACGACGCCCTGGAAGCCGCCGAAGATGACGTAGGCGCCCGTGATGCCCAGAATCAGCGCGGCGCAGACGTGCTCGCTGAAGGGAAGAAATACGGCGCCGAACTTGCCCATGCCCACCGCGCCGTAAGCCAGAAACGCGGTGATGGTGAGCACCGCGTAGAGCGTGTAGGACGCGCGGGCCAGTTCCCCGGCACGGCCCGAGCCGAAGCGGGTCTCCATCCATTCCGAGCCGGTCATCACGCCCGAGCGGCGAATCCATTTACCCATGTAGGTCATGTAGAACACGGGGATGATGAAGCCCCAGATCCACTGCACCCACATGCCCTTGAGGCCCATGGTCACGAAGAGGCCCACGATCCACATGGTGCCGGTGATGTCGAAGTAGGAGGAACTGCCCGACATGGCCAGCGCCCACCACGGCAGTTGGCGGTCGCCGAGGAAATAACTGCCGATGTCCTTAGATGCCCGGCGTTTCATAATCAGGCCAAGCGTAATCACCACGGCGAGGTAGACCACCATCACCGCCGTGTCAATGCCGTTCAAGCGCAAAGTCATGTCTCATCCTTCCCGTTATCGTAATAATACCAACGCGGGCATCGCCCACAACCCCGAAAAAGCTGAATGCGCAAGGCGTGTCCTTCTATGGAGCGCTGTGGCCATGCCACAGCTTTTCTTCGCCGGGGCCATGCCCCGGAGATCCCGCAGGCGTGGCCTGCGGGAAGAAGAGCGGCGGCATGGCCGCACGCACTCCACAATTGAACGAACGCGGCATTTGGCCCTTCTTGGTCCTTTCTGAATTCTACTGCCCGACAGCTATTGCGTCTTAATTGTCACCGACACCATGCCGCGCGCGGGCACCGTTATCTTGCCGGAGGCGGGCAACGGTGTGCCGTTGTCGCCGTAGAGGTCCGTTTTGGCCATGGCGCCCGCGTGCGCGCCCGGCAGCGTGATGGTCGTCGAGGCCGCCTCATAGGACGGGTTGTAAAGACGAGCCATGATCCGGCCGTTCTGCGGCAGCAGTTCGCCGAGCAGCACGAGGCCGTTGTCGAGGCGCAGGTAGGAGCCTTCGTTTGGCATGCCGGCCGAAGCGCAGGCCAGGGCGCAACGGCGGTCGGGCGTCAGGTCGAGCGTGCGCGCCCAGCCGAAGCGCGTGGCGGCGACGGCGTCGAAGGGCGCGTCGGACAGCCTGACCGAGAAGGCGCAGCGGATGTCGCCGCCCTGCGAGGCCTTGTAGTTCGTGTGCCAATAGTTGTTGAACACGTAGGCATAGAGGATGTTGCGGTTGCCGCCGTTGCGGGCGGGCCACAGGCCGCGGTTAAGCTCGCCAACGGTGAACATGGGCGTGTCCACGGCGGCCACGCAGGCCGACTGGGCGCTGTCGCCGACGGCGGCGAAGGTGTTGACGGCGTACCACTCACGGCAGGCGCCGGGCATCTGCTCCTGGTCCACGGCGGCGATGCCGTAAGGCAGTTCCATGTAGGCATTGGTCTCGTCGGGCCTGTTCAGGCCGAAGGGGAACGCGAAATAGCCGCCCTCCTTCTCCAGGTTTTCCTTCTTGTGGATGACGTTGACGAAGTCGATGGTGCCATCGCGGTGGATGACCAGGTCGGTGTCGACCGGGTCCACCGTGCCGCCGCCGTGCGCGATGTGCAGCACGGCGCGGAGCGGGCCGTTTTCGGCGAGCGTGACCGCGGCGGTCTCATGGGTGACGGGGATCATGGGCGGGGCCGGCTTGGCGCCGGGATGGATCATGGAGGTGCCGTTGCCGCCGCTGACATAGAGGTACTGGTTCATGCCGAGGCCCGAGCAGCTGTCCACCCATTCTCGGCCCGACTTCAGTTCGGTGATGCTGTCGAGCGCGCCCGTTTTCGCGTTGATGTGGAAGCGGTATCCCGCGCCCTTCCAGGTGAGGTCGTCGCCGTCCTTGGCCAGCAGCGCCGCACCCTTGGCGGCTTCCGCGCCGGTTTGAATGGTGTAGAGGCGGTAGCCCACGGCCGGCACCTTCTCGGCGACAAAGGCCAGGTCGCCGCCGGCCAAGCGCTGTACGGGCACGGACTTGCCCGTGGCGGCATCAATGACGGCCGTGACCCTGGTCTCCGCCGGAACGGTGACCAGAATGTCGCGGGCCCAGGACAGGGGGTTGGACACGTGCAGTGTCGCGCCCGTGGCAGGTCCTTTGGCCGAAAGCGCGCGCAGCGCGGCGATGCCGGACTGTTCCATGTCGCGGCTCTGATCGATGGAGCGCGTGGCGTAGTCCGCCTTTCGTTTCCACTGCCCGGTGGTCAGCGGGTCGTTCGGGTCGCCGATGCTGTTGGCCGCGCCCCAGGTGTGCTCGTCGAAGTAGACAATCTGTTCCCAGGCCGTGTCGAGCGCCTTGAGCGGGGCGTCCTTCTTCACGCCGTGGGCCTGCGCCAGCGCCAGCCATTTTTCGGCCGTGTTCACATGCGCCTTGGCCCAGCGGGACTTGCCCGTTTCGGCGGCGGTGGAGGCGGCGCCGTCTTCCCAGAAGCTGCCCATGTCGCCGCGGTAGACCGGCAGCGCTTCGGCAAAGTTCTTCTCGACGTATTCAAAATACTCGTCGGGCCGGGCGATGATGAATTTCGGGAAGTCCCAGGTCTTGTTCCACTCCTCGGCGACCTCGGCGTACTTGGGCGTCATGCGGGTGTTGTCGACGAACGCGCCGTTGATGAAGACGGCGTCGCAGGGGTAGTCGGGCCGGACGAATTTCTTCATGAACCGGGGCAGTTCCTGCTCCACGGCGGCGAGATTCTCATTCATGCGAATCTGGTTCGCCTGGAAATAGGTGAGCGTGTGGATGCACAGCACGCGCGAGCCGTCGAGCCCCTCCCACCAGTACGGGGACTGCACGGTTTCCTTTTCGGCGTGCATGAACGACGGGCCGCGATCCTCGTTGATCGCCTCGGCGAAGTACTTCACGCCCGCCTGGCGCAGGAACATGGGCAGCGTGCCGATGGTGCTGGGCACGTCGTTGAGCGAGGCCATGGTGACGGGCACGCCGATCGAGCGGCCGTAAGCCTGCGCGGGCTGGAGCACGCGCACCAACTCCTCGCCGGAGCAGATGCCGGTGAGCATGTTGAGATAGAGCGCCGTCAGGCCCATGCGGCCTTCCTTGATGCGCTGTTCGAGCACGGGGAACTTGTCCGGCGCAAGCTGCTTCACCCAGTCCAACTGGGCGAAGACTTCAAGGTTGTACTTGTAGTTCGGCAGCCTGTCGCAGGCGTCGAGGCCGCCCACAATGTTGTCCACGTGAAGCTGCATGCATTTTTCCTGCAGGTCCGTGTAGCCGATGTCGGTGTGCGTCGACGCGGCCACGAAAACCTTCCACTGCTTTTCCGGCTGGGCGTCGATGGATGCGGCCAGTTCCTTGTCGCCAATCTTGAGCGTCACCCGGCGCTTTTCAGCCTTGGTGAAGGGGTCCACCAGCAACGGCAGGGTGCTGTCACCCTGGGCCAGCGCGACCTTTTGAGGCGCGGCGCCGCCGTCCAGGCCGAGCATGCCCTCACCGTCCAGGCCGTCGTTCGTGACGCGCACCAGCACGGCCTGCTTCATCACGCCGTCCACCGCTTTGAACATGGGCGTGCAGGCGGCGTCGATATGGTCCACCTGGGGGGCGTCGGGCACGCCCGCCTCAAGCTTGACCGAGTCGTAGAGCAGCCAGGAACCGGCCGTGACGGCCAATTCCAACTGGTTCTTTCCGCGCTTCATCCAGGAGGAGGGGAACACGAAGGTCTTTGTGAGGGGATGACCGTCCTTGGCATTGGTCAGGGAGCCGTCACCGCCGCCCGCGGGCAGCGCCACGGCCGGGCATTCATGGCCGTTGAGTTTTACGGACAGCGTGGGCGGGCTGCCGATCTGGGTGTCCACCAGGTTGACGAAGAGACGGTATCCGGACTTGGGCGCTTTCTTGGCGTCAAAGAGGACCTGGAAGGGGTGTGCCTTCAGCCCCGCCCAGTCGTCGGCCGGGCCGGGCTGAATGAAGGACCAGTCCGTGTCGGGCTTGCTCCTGCCGACCGTGTAGATCACGTCATTGGGGAAATGCTTGGTGTAGTCCGCATGGTTGCCGGCACCGGCGAACTCCTTGTAACCCGCATCCTTCTTGCCGATGCTCCAGAGCGTGTCCGCGGCGGCGGCGGTTCCCGCGCCCACCAGCGCGGCGACCAGACAGAGGCTAAAGATAACGTTTCTCATTCCGGCGCTCCTTGTTGTTCCGCGTTTGCCGCGGCAGGGGTTCATAAATACGGCGGGCACTATAGTAACCGGAAAGCGGGAATGGGGCAAGGCCGGGACGGACGGGCGCGGGCGGCCGGTCATGGAGGGGTTGAGTCGGCCGGGATTGGGTCCCGAATAGTGCAGTTTATGTTTTGGCGGTCAACGCCGAGAGGAAGGACGGAAAGGACCCAAGGGACGGAAAGGACGAATTCGACCCTCCCTATCGGGCTGAGGGTTACCGGAGCATTTTGGTTCCCTTTGGTCCCTTGCCCCGGAGCAGGGGGCAGGCCCACACCGTCATTTGCAGGTTTACAAGGCATGTGCGCAACGTGTCGATGCCGTTTGCGATATCGATTCCAGCGGCCGCCTCTTGAAGGCTGGAGAGAGGTAGTGGGTGAGGCAACCCGCGACCTGCGCGCCCTTTTCGGCGGGCCGCACGTTGTCCCACCCACACTGCGTCCCCTGCCACGTCAGCGGCACGTGCAGGAGTTTCACTCTTTGTGCGGTCAGTTCTTCGCGGCCGGTCCGTGGGCCTTGAGCCGGTTCAGGTCCGCCTGCAGGGTTGCGAGTTCCCTGGACAGCGCGTCCACGCGCCGGCTCAGGTCTTCATAGGAGGGGGTTGCGCTTTGCGCGCCGCTCTTCTCGGGTGCGGCCAATGCGGCGTTCATGGGCTCCTTGGCGGTCCTGGGCATTCCCTGTGCGGCAGCCGTCGCGGCAATATCCGGGCGCGGAACCACCGACTGCGTTGCGGAATTTCCGGAGTCGCCGCCCTGCTCCAGGTTGTGACGGGCGATCAGATGGTCCGCCCGGGCGAATTCCGTTTCAAGTTCGTTGCCCGCCTGCACTTTTGCCTGCTCGATGCGGAGCGCCAACCGTTCCAAGTCCAAGGCGGTGGCCGCGAGCGCTTTCTTGGTTTCGGGGGCTGCCTTGGATTCTTCCGAGCGGAGCGCCGCCGCGCCTCTGCGGATTTCAATTGCGGCCAGTTTCAGGTCCGTTTTCACGAAGGCTTCCCTGGCTTTGGTGAAGATAGAGGCAATGCGCTCGTTTAGGCGCTGGGATTCCGAGGTGGATTTCGGCCTGGCCGTAGGTTCGGCCGCGGTCTGCGGGCCGGTTGCGGGACTGATCGCGGGAGTGACCGCGGGCCCGGTCACGGGCAGGACCATGGGCGGGAATCTGTAGGGTGTTGCGGTGGACGGTGTCAGGTCGGCCGCATAGACGGCAAGCGTTAACAGGGACGCCAGAAGAGCCACGGCGAGTGCCGGGACAAAGGTCTTCATTGTCTACTCCTTTCTCTTGGGCAGACCTTGCTTGCAGCCCTTTCAGCTGCCGTATTCCAGTCTGCTCGCTGAGGCGGGTTTGTCCGGCTCAACCCCAGGCGACAATGAATTCGTCTGCTCGTGAGCCACCAAGGACGCACGCGCCTGTTTTGTTTCTGTTCAACCTATGTAGATCGCAACGCGCGCGAAATAGGGGCTATTCCCACCGATTCGGTGGGATAATGTTGCGGAGGAGGGAGAGGGAATTCTGAAAGCAAAACGAGGCAGACAGGAATTTCTGCCCCACACTGACCTGAACAGGCCTTGTTTGTGACGAAGCAGGGGGGCGTTCCAAAGGGGCCATGGGAACGGGATGACTGCCCAAAAAACGGGTGCTGCCGAAGCGGTTTACTCTGCTTCGGCAGCTTGTTTGTTTGGCCACCGTCACGTTGTCCTGACTCTTACACCGGCCTACTACCATTACGCCAGGCATCCGTGGCTCTTTGGGCGTGCCGCGTCATTTACCTTGCCGCGGTTCCCTGGGTCTTCAACCGGTCCAAATCCTTCCGAAGTGCGGAAATCTCCCTGGAAAGCGCCTCTATGCGCCTGTTCAGCTCATCATAGGACGGTGCCGCACTCTCCGTTTTACTCTCGGGCGAGGCGGCCAGCGCCGCATTCATGGACTGTCCGGAGGGCATGCCTTGACTGGCTGCCCACGCTGAGATTCCCGGGTTCAGCGTTGTCAGCTCCGTGCGCGCGGCGGGTGCCGCCGGAGATGTCGCCGCTGTCGGAGTCTTGGCCATTCCTTTGTTACTGTCCGCATGGGAAGCACGCGAAACGGGTTCGGCTGAAGTCTCCGGACCGGCTCCCGGGCTGATGGAAGCGTCCACTGCGGGCGCTGCCTCAGCCAGAACCATCGTCGGGGACTTGTACACGGGCGCCGCGGCAGATGTCTGGCTCACTGCATAACCCGCATTGGACACCAGAAACACCAGTGCGGCCATGACGGCAACCTGGGTTAACGTCTTCATTGTGGTCTCCTTGGTTCAATTGGGCCGGCATGCGTTATGGCTGTATTCAGTTTCTCCCCGTCCCTGCCCCCGCAGGAGCGCATGCCGTGCTCTTCAACAACACTCAACTTGTTCTCGCTGGTGGGCCAACCAATGCCGCACTCAGCTTCGGTCTTTAGCCAAGTCTGTTGAAGTCAACGCGGGAGCGTTGGGCCCATATTCCCACCAGTTTGATGGATAATATGGCGCGGAATTTCAAGGGAAAGGACGATAAGGACAGAAGGGACGGAAAGGACAGATAGGACGGACAGGCCGGCATTGCCGCAGGGTAACGGCAAGGCATTGTCGATGTTGTCCATGACGTACTGCGTGGGACGGGAAGCGCCTATTTTGCCGCCGGGGGTGCGGGGGCGGGGGGAGCCGATTCGGCCGGCGGGGGCGGGGCGGCCAGGGGGCCGCTGGGGACTGAGATGGGGTTGGCCGGGGGCGTGTAGCCGGGTGTGAGCGTCTCTTCCGGTGTGCCGTTCTTCAGTTTGTCGAACCCGTCCCGAAGGTGGGTCTTGTGGGCCGCATCTATATTCTTCTTGCTCAGTTCCTCATCCTTGACGGCCTCGTTCCACTTGGCGTCCTTGATGGTGTAGAAGAAGAGTTCCTTCTCCTTCGGGTGGAGTTCGAGGCGTCCGCCAATGAGCACGGGCTCGTTGACCATGTCGGCGGGCTTGTTCAGCTTGACGTGGACGATGTCGCGCATGGGCGGCGCATCGCAGAAGTAACAGGTCATGGGCACGGGCAGCAGCATAAACTCGGTGACGTTCTTGAACTGGTCGACGGGGCTCATGAAGCCGCAGAGGTTGACCAGATGGCCGTCCTTTTCCTTGAGGGAATCGGGGAAGGTGGCACCGGAGCGGCGCGTGCCCTTGACCTGGTGCAGTTCCTTCCAGTCGATCAGTTCGTCGCCCTTCTCGCGGTGCTTCTGCTCGAAGGCGGCGCGCATCGCCTCGTACTGGCCGCGCAGGCCCTCCTTGCGCATGTACACGTTGACGCCGATGATGGCTGACAGGACAACCACCACGCCGATGAGGGTAAACAGGTCGCGTTTCGCGCGTTTTCGCATGTCTTAGAACGTCCTCTTAATCTTGCTCTTGCTCTTAATCTTGTTCTGCTCTTAATCTCAAGGTCAGCCGGAACCGGAGCAAGATTAAGAGCAAGATTAAGAGCAAGAAAAATGCCTCAAGGTTCAGCCAGGTCTCTTGCAATATCGGTTCGATAGGCCTGCCATGCCGGGAGAATGCCGGCAATCATGCCCATCAGCAGCACGGCGGAATAGGCGGTGATCAGGTCGGCGCTCAGACTGACCGCGGCGATATGGAAGCCCAGCTTCGTCGCGAGGTACAGGCCGAGCAGCTTGCAGGTCAGGGCGCCCAGCGCCCAGCCGGCCACCAGCCCGAGCAGGGTCACCCAGAACGCCTCAATCAGCACGGCGCCGAAAATCTCGCCGCGCGTGGCGCCCAGCGCCCGCATAATCGCCAGATCACGCCGCCGCTGCAATATCGCCATGTACAGTCCGATGAGGATGGACAAGGACGATATGACCACCACCAGATAACCAATCGCCAGCAGCACCGCCTTGGCCATGCCCAGAAACTGGTCGTACAGTTTCTGGATCTCCAGCACGGGCACCGCCGCGGTAACATTATACTCGCTGTTGATCTTCTTTCTTAATACAGGACGCTGGGCGGGCGTGGCCAGCCTGACCAAGGCCGCCGTCACCTCATCACTGGGATGGGCTTCCGGCTCCCCATTTTCGGCGCCATGTTCATGCACGTCCCACACGGACTGGATGTCGCAGAAGATCGCACGGTCGTTGGGCGTGCCGGACAGGGCTATCACGCCGACCACCTTGTAGGGCTTTTCCGCGTGGTCCTCGGCCCCGCCGCCCTGCACGAAGCCGTGCATGCCGGTGAAAGTGCTGCCCACTTTCAGGCCCGTGTCCTGCGCTACCCCGGCGCCAATCACGGCCTCAAAGGGCTTTTCCCAGTAGCGGCCCTCCGCCAGCGCATAGGGACGCCGCTCGCCCCATTTGAAATCCATCAGTTCGCGCACGGTGCCGACGATGCGGTAGCCCTTGTAGGTGTCGCCCATGCCGATGGGAAACACGGCGTCCACATCCTCCAATTTGGCGATCTTCTCGATGTCCGCCCTGGCGACGTTGCCCACCGGCGAGTCGAGGAAGTAGACCGTGCTGAGCACCAACTGGAGTGCGTTGCCTTTCGCGCCCACGACGAGGTCGAAGGCCTGCGCCTCCTCTTCGAAGCGTTTCTGTGTCTCTTCGCGCAGGGTGAGCACGGCGGAAATGAGCGCCACGCCCAGCGCCACGGACAGGACGGTCATGACGGTGGTGAGTTTGCGGTTCCACAGGTAGGACCAGGCGATGTGCCAGAGGCTCATGACGTCCCCTCCTTCACCAGGCCGGAACAGTCGAACAGGTCGGGGAGCCGGTCGGCGATGCCCCGGTCATGGGTGACCAGCAGCAGCGTGACCTTTTCCTCGGCGCAAAGTTCCAGCAGCAGCGTCATCACGGCGTTGGCCGTTTTCGGGTCCAGACTGCCCGTCGGCTCGTCGGCCACAATCAGCCGGGGCCGGTTTACCAGCGCCCGCGCAATGGCCACGCGCTGGCGCTCGCCCACGCTGAGCGTGGCGGGTTTGGCATGGAGCCGGTGGCCCAGGTCCACCCGTTCGAGCATGGCCTTGGCCCGCTCCTTCCATTCCTTCTCGGGAATCACGTCGGAAAAGCGCATGCCGATCAGCACGTTCTTCATCGCACTGAAGGGCGCGAGCAGGTTAAAGGTCTGGAAGATGAACCCGTAGCGTTCACCGCGAAACGCGTCCAGCGCGCTTTCGGACAGTTTCTGGATTTCCTGGCCGTCGACCCGAATCACGCCCGCATGCGGGCGCAGCAGGCCCGAAATCAGGTTGAGCATCGTCGATTTGCCGCAGCCGCTCGGCCCCCACAGCGCCATCCGCGCGCCCTCGGGCGCGTGGAACCGGTCACAGGCAAAGGCCACGCCCGGCCCCAGTTTTCGCTGAACGTTTTCCAACAAGACCATAAACGGCTCTCCCGTGTGCGAACCCGCCGGAGGACAATCGATTGTCGCCCGGACGCGGAACGTAACACACCATTATAAATAACGACGGGGAGCAAAGGAATAGCGGACGGGGTGAAGCCAAAAAGGGAGATAGAGGAGAAGGGTGAAAGAGGTAATTTAACGCAGAGGCGCGGAGAACGCAGAGGTACGCGGAGAAGACAAAGAAGACGAACTCACCCAAGGCAGGCGGGACGCCTGCGATACGTTTTGGGCAAACCTCTACGAAGAATGGCAAGACGTTGCGGAGGGCAGTACAGAGAGGGAAAGCAGGGAACGAAACATGAAGAGATGAGGCACGGAGGGCAAGGCAGCCAGTTTTGCGTGGAGGTCTAGTAGGGACCGGGGTTCTTCAACAGAAAACTGACAGAGGCCACGCCCAGACTTGTGAGATTTGCCGCAAAGAGTCCGGAGAAGCCTTTCTTGCCAATCTTCGCGTTCAGGACAGTCTGGACAATCATGCTTTGAAGCCCGGCAGTGACACTCACCGCCAGGAGACATGTGACTGCCCAAATGATGGGATTGAATGTGCGCCAATGAAGCAGTGCGAGCACGAGCGGTCCGGGCAGAACCGCCCCCGAGAGCCTGAATATGGGCTGGAACAGATATTCGAGGGGGCCCGGAAGAACCGACGACGCAAGGAAGCACACGGACGGGAACAAGTATACGAGGAGGGTAGAGATAACGTTCATCACGATATCGATGCACACCGCCTCAACCACCCTGAATCCGAAAAGCAATCGCACAAATGGATATTCGACGACAATGCTGAGCGCAGCCATCCAGACGGCCACTCCGGGAAGCATCCTCAATTCCACCGTATACCACCACCCCGGCGTTTCGGCATCAAGCCAGACAGGAAGCGTAATGATGACGAGCAAGCTAAGGATGGTTAAGGCGGTGGTCTTCTTGTTCATGCTCGACCCTCGTGTGGCGCAATCATAAGGGATGAGGGCGTGCTGTGCAATGGGGAAGACGGGGTGGTCGACGAGAGCACTGGGCGTATGTCGTTCTCCGTTGGGAGATTGGTTATGTTCACATCCCCCGGCCCTTCGGGCCACCCCCTTCAAAGGGGGATTGAGGACAACATTTCCCGGGCCTTCGGCCGCCTTCTTCAAGGGGGAACTGAAGACAGCACCCCCCGGAATTGGTCTCCGTCCGTCTATTTGCCGTAGAACCAGTCGATGCCGATGCGCGCCACGTGCAGGCCGTCGCGCTGGTGATAGCTGATGATGGCGAGGCCGTCGACAAAGAGCAGGCTCGGGTAGCCGTAGTCGTCCCCGGGGTCGCCTGCGATGATGCGCTCATTCTCCCAGGTGGTCCCGTCATCTTTGGAAATCACCGACACGAAGGGGGTTCGGATGCTGCGGTTCTCCTTGGGTGCGCCGCTGCATCGGAGGAGCAGGAGGTCGCCGGTGCCGGGAATCCGTTTGATGTTGAGGGCGGAACTGTTCGGGGGCAGCGGCAGCGCGGGATTGCGTTCCCCTTTGGACCAGGTGCGCCCCTGGTCCGTGGAGAAGGACTGTGCCACGGAGCCGCTGTAGGTGCGCATGAGCATGAGGATGCGGCCGTCCTTCAACTCGACCGCATGCGGTTCCTGCGCCTCGACGGGAAGCATGTCGACCGTATTGTCGCTCGGATGCCAACTGTACCCGTTGTCGTCGGAATAGACGGTGAAGCTGACATAACCGGCGTGGCCGTCGGCCGAGGCGACCTTTTCACGCTCGACGGGGGCGATGATCCGTCCCGTGGAAAGCTGGATGAACTTGTCGTTGTGGATGATGTTGTAGCCCGGACAGGGGTCCACAATGAGCTGGTCGCCCCAGGTCTTGCCGTCGTCGTCCGAGCGCCGATAATAGTTGTGCCCGAACAGGACTTCGGCGCCGGAGCCGTAGATATAGGACAGCAGCAGTTGTCCGTTGGCCAGGCGCAGCAGGCTGGGATGGCAGTAGATGTCCTTTGCGGCCGGCTTGGGCCGGGGGATGAGACAGGTCTCATCGCTCCAGGTCTTTCCCTTGTCGGACGAATAGCGCGCGGCGATGGCGCCCAATCCGTGGCCTTCGGCGTCGTACTGCTGATAGGCCATGAGCAGCCGCCCGTCGGTCAGTGCCGCCATGCTTCCCGGCATGCTGCGGTATCCGTAGGGGCCTTTCGGCATCTTGACGACGTGAATATCCTCGAAGAGGGCGGAGGTCTTGGGGGCGTCCTGGCACACGCCATGCAGTGCGGGCACGGCAGCGAGCACAAGACCGTACAGAACAAGGAGTTGGACTGTTTTCATGGCAATCCTTTCGGGGCCGTTAAACGCCAGAACAGGGTTGCAGTCTAGCAAAGGGGCCAGCCGGGGGCAAGCGGCGAAGGCCCGGCGGAACAGCGATTTCTTCGCAAAGAAGCCGGGAATGGAGGTATACTACAGCTGTGACAGGGTGGGCAGAACGCGGTGCGGTGGCCATGGACATGAACCATGACTGAAGACCCAAAGGCAGAACAGCCGGTTGGCGATACGGTGGCGCAGGGCGGCGCGCCGGGTGCGGCAGAACTCCCGGCCGGAGAACCGCACGATTCGCTGCCGCTGGCCTGTTTGGCGCTGGACGCAGAAAGCCTGATTCTTGAGGCAAACTCCTGTGCCGGTGAACTGCTTGGCATGAAGCAGAACGCCCTGGTCGGGCAGTCCATGACCCGGTTTGTCTTTTTTGAGGACCTGGACCTCTATCGCCGTCATCACAGGCAGGCATTTGAAACAGGGACCCGGCAGACCTGTGAATTGCGGTTGATGAAAGAAGACACCACCCTGTTCTGGGCCCGGTTGGATGCGGTTGCCGGCAGGGGCGCCGGCGCCGCGCCGCGGTGCCGCATGCTGATCTCCGACATCACCGCGCACAAGGAAACAGCGTTAGCGCTCCGGCAGAGCGAGGGGCATATCCGCGCGAAACTGGACGCCATCCTGCTGCCGGAAGGGGATGTGGGAACGCTGGCGCTTGAGGACATCTTCGACGTTCCGGCGATCCAGCGCATCATGGCCGACCTGTACCATCTCACGGGCGTCGGGGCGTGCATGTTCGATCTGCAGGGCAAGTTCCTGTTCGCGACGGACTGGGAGGAAATCTGCACGAGGTTCTACCGCGCCCATCCCGAAGCCGCACAACACTGCCGGGAAAGCGACACGGTGCTCTCGCAGGGCGTCGAGCCCGGAACCTGGAAGACCTACCGCTGCAAGAACAACATGCGGGAGGTGGTCACCCCCATCTGCGTGGGCGGCAGGCATGTCGGCAACCTTTTTCTGGGCAGATTCTTCTTCGATGACGAGCCGCTGGACCACGAACTGCTTCGGGGGCAGGCGCGGCGCTACGGTTTCAACGAGGAGGAATTCCTCGCCGCGAACGAGCACGTGCCGCGCTGGAGCCGCGAAAGGATTGATGCGGCGATGCGTTTTTACACGCATGCCCTGGAACTGGTGGCCGGGCTGGGCAACAGCAATCTCAGACTCGCCCGCGCCATGGCGGAGCGGGAGCAGCTGTTGAACTCGCTGCGCGAAAGCGAGGAGAAATTCAGGATCATCGCCAACCACACGATGAACATGGAATTGTGGTTCGCGCCGGACGGCCGCTGCGTCTGGGTGAACCCGGTGGTTCGGCACATCACCGGGTATACCGTGGAAGAAATCCTGGCAATGCCGCTGGACGTGTTTATCGCCACCATCGTGTACGAGGAAGACCGGGAACCCTTCGCGGCGCGGTCCAACGAGGTGCTCGGGGGCAAACGGATCGGCGACTTTGAATTTCGGTACGTGCACCGAAACGGCACCGTGCGCTGGGGAAGCACCTCCTGGCAGCCGGTCCGCGACGGGGCCGGCAATTTCCTCGGCATCCGCGCCAGCGGCCGCGACATCAACGAGCGCAAGCTCGCCGAGGCGGACAGGGAAAGGCTGGAGGCCCAACTGCTGCAGGCGCAGAAGATGGAGGCGGTGGGCCAGCTGGCGGGCGGGGTGGCGCACGACTTCAACAACCTGCTGCACGTGATTCTTGGCTACACGAACGTCCTCAGGGGCAGGACGGGCAGGACCGCCGAGGATGCCCGCGCGATTGGGCAGGTGCACAAGGCCGCGGAACGCGCGGCTGACCTTACCAGGCAACTGCTGGCCTTCAGCCGCCGCCAGGTTATTCAACCGGTCGCCCTGGACCTGAACAGCCTGATTCAGGGCGTTCTGAAGATGATCCATGCCGCCATCGGCGAGCATATTGACCTCCTTTTCATGCCCGGCGCGCGGCTGGGGGTGGTTCGCGCGGACCGCGGACAGGTGGAGCAGGTGCTGATGAACCTGTGCGTGAACGCGCGGGACGCCATGCCCGGCGGCGGCACCCTGACGATAGAGACGAAGAACGCCGTCATGGACGAGGACTGGTGCCATGACAACCCGTGGGCCGTCCAGGGGCGCTATGTGCTGCTTCGCGTCACCGACACGGGCCGCGGCATGGACCCGGCAACGCTCCGCCAGATTTTCGAGCCCTTCTTCACGACCAAGGAGGTGGGGCAGGGAACGGGGCTGGGACTGGCCATGGTTCACGGCATTGTGTGCCAGCACGGCGGGCTGGTCCATGTGGAAAGCGAGCCGGACAAGGGTTCCACGTTCAATGTGTATATGCCCGTCGCCGATCAACCCGCCGAGAACAGGATGCCCAGGGCCCATGCGGGCGTTGAAGGCGGCCACGAGACGATCCTTGTGGCCGAGGATGACGAGATGGTGCGGGAACTCATCTGTTCCATGCTGGAGGCCGCCGGTTACACCGTTCTTGCGGCCTGTGACGGCGACGACGCCATGCGCATCGTCGAAGAGCGCGCGGGCGCCATTGACCTGGCGCTTCTTGACGTGATGATGCCCAAGCAGGGCGGCCGGGAGGTCATGGACCGCATCCAGGAAAAGAGCCCCCGGACACGGACCCTGTTCAGCAGCGCCTACAGTGAAGACGCCATCCACCTGAATTTCGTCATCGAGGAGGGGCTGAATCTTCTGGTGAAGCCCTACAGCCGGGCCGAACTTCTGAACGCCGTGCGCGAGGCGCTTGACACGCCCGGGGCGTGAAGCCCGCGTTCCGGACCATACCCGGATGAAACGGAATCCCCGCGCGGCGGGTCTTTTGAAACGGAGCCCGTCATGGGCTACACTGTCCCGGTTTTCCGGCCCCGCCCGGAGACGGGCACCAACCAACACGTTCAGGAGACATTAACCATGGCTGAGAAGATGGATGGCAAACAGGGCGGCGTGAGCCGCCGGGATTTCATGACTGCGGCGGCGGCCGGAGCGGCGGTGGCGGCGGTGGGCGCGGCAAAACGCGCCGAGGCAGACGTTTACAAGTCGATCCTGCCCTCAACGGTGCTCGGCGCGAACGAGAAGATTCGCACCGGCCACATCGGCACCGGCGGCATGGGCCGCGCCGACCTCAAGTTTGCCGTGCAGAATGACAACTTCGCCGTGACGGCGCTGTGCGACCTGTTCCCGAAGAATCTTGAGCGCGCCGCCCAGCTTGCGGGCCAGAAGTTCCCGAACGCGACCAAGCACCACGATTTCCGCGAGATCATCGACAACAAGGACATTGACGCGGTCGTCATCGCCACGCCGGACCACTGGCACTGCCTGACGACGCTGTACGCCTCCGAGGCGGGCAAGTTCGTGTACTGCGAAAAGCCGCTGAGCACGACCATCGCCGAGGCGCACGCCATGCTGGACACGGTCAAGAAGAACAAGACCATCTTCCAGGGCGGCAACATGCAGCGCAGCGGCGAGCATTTCCAGAAGGCCGTTGCCATGGTCAAGAGCGGCTACATCGGCGACGTGGCCAAGGTCGAGACCTTCTCCCACGACAACACCTCCATCGACGGCATCGGCGCGGGCGACCCGAACATGGAGAACCCGAAGTACGCCGGCGTCGACTGGGACTTCCACCAGGGCTGGGTTGCCCACCGTCCGTTCAACACGAACCGCTGGATCTACAACTTCCGCTGGTACCTGGACTATTCGGGCGGCAAGATCACCGACTGGGGCGCGCACCTGATCGACATCGTCATGATGGCCATGGGCGACGACCTTCAGCCGAAGAGCGTCACCGCCTCGGGCGGCAAGTTCCTCATGAAGGACAGCCGCACCACGCCCGACACGCTCGACGTGAACTGGCGCTTTGACAAGTTCGTGCTCAGCTTCTCCAACCGTGTGTGGAACCCGCAGGTCATCGACGGAACCCAGTGCGACCACGGCATCGTGTTCTATGGCACCAAGGGTGTGCTGCGCGTTGACCGCCTCGGCCTCAAGGTGTGGCCGTCGCCGCAGAACCAGGTCAAGGACGCCCCCTGCGACAAGCAGGAGATTCTTCCGTCCTCCCCGGACGCCGAAGTCGCACTGAACGTGCCGCACTGGCAGAACTTTGCCGACGCGATCAAGACCGGCGCCAAGCTGGACTCGCCGATCGACGTGCTGTTTAACACCACGCGCGTGTGCCACATCGGCACCTGCGCCTACGTGGCCGGCGCGCAGTTCGCCTCCGGCGCCAAGTTCGACGGCACCGGCCCGAGCCTGCCCGACGAGGCCCCGACCTTCGGTGGTGCGACCCTCAACTGGGACGCCGCGACGCAGAAGTTCAACGGCGGCGACGCCGAGGCGGTGAAGATCGCCAACAACTGGGCCTACCGCGAATACGCCAACGGCTGGAGCCTCAAGGCCCCGCACAAGGCCTGATTCGTTCCGCGCAGACAATCAATCAACTGAGATGTTCTGTGGCACCCTCAGGCCACAGCGCAACGAAGTGCGGCTGTGGTTTGGGGGTGCTCTTTTGGAATACGCACCCGACCAGACAAGGAGCACCCCCAAGCCCGAACCATGTTCGGGCCTGAGGGTGCCACGAAGACACGCAAGCCCAATCCCCATCCTTCCTGCAAGTTGTCTTTACAAGATGTCCGGGGCCACAGTACCGACAGGCTACTTCGGCGGCTCCACGAGGTATCCGATGCTGTAGTGCAGCTGCATGGTCTGGCCGGGGTTGAGCGTGGTCGTCGGCATGCGTACGTCCATGTTAAGTTGTGGCCGCTCGGGGTGCCAGAACATGTACAACTGCCCGACATCCTCCGGCACATAGGTAATCAGCGCGCCGAACTTCGCCTCGTGGTTAAAGAAGGCGAATCCGCCGCCCTTCGCATTTTGCAGCTTCTCCGCGTCGGGACCGTCGTCCACATACCAGCCTTTGTTGACCACGGTCCATTCCGGCGCCTTGGCGTACACCGTGAGCGTGTCGGCGTCCTTGGCGTGCGTGCCGGGATCGAATCCGGTCTGCGAGTCGAAACGCCACTTCTGCGGCGCGGTGCCGCCCTGGGTCAGGCTGAACGACACTTGCACTTTGTCCGGCGCGTCTTCGGACAGACGGAAGATGCGCTTTTCGACCGTGCCGTCGTCCAGCTTCTTCGTGAGCGTGATGGCGTCTTTCGTCGTCTCCGCCGCGCACTCCATGTGCGGCGTGCGCCGGTAGCCGCCGGTAACCACAAAAGTCTCAAGCAGGCCCTTGTCCATGTCGGGGGTTTGTATGGCGCGCAGCATCTGGCGCCCGGTAGGCTTGTGAAGCAGGCCGACCGCAGCGCCGTTTTCTTCCGGCGTCACGATGACGCACCACACCGCGTTCTCCAGCTGCGCCGCGGGGGCGGACTCCTGGCCGCGGTGGTATTCGAGGAACTTGGCCAGCGTGATGCCCTCGCTGTGCATGGTCATGTGGTATTTTTCACACAGGGCCGTGTACTTGTCGAGAATCGCCGCATCCTCGGCGGTCTGCGTGCGTTTCAATTTGCCGTCCGCATAGGTCCACGTCGCCGGCGCCGTGAGCAGCGCGGCCTTGTAGGCGCAGATGGACGCCTTCTCCACGCGTTCGCGAACCGTATCGCTGTCGGCCTTCTCCATGGCGCGGGCGAAATGGCCGAGCGCCTCCTGCGCCACCTCGTGCGTCAGCCCGAGTCGTTCGACGCTGGGGCCGCAGTCGGGATGGAATCCTGCCCGCTCGGCCGCGTCGTATTCGCGGCGCAGCCATGCGAGGATTTCGTCCGCCGCATTGCCGTAGTGCAGTTTGCAGAACTTTTCCGCAAGCGCCCAACTGTCCGAGCCGGGCTTCCACAGGCACTTGGAAATGACGTAGTTGCGCAGGTCGCAGAACTCGCCCGAGTTGCCGTTGCCGTTCGCCTGCATGAACACGCCCTTGGCGTGGCTGTCGAGGAAGTACTTGACGTTCGGGCCAATGCTCTTCAAATTCGGAAAGGGCAGGTCGTAGTAGGAGAAGTTGGTGTTGTAATTCCAGATCCAGATGTTGTCGCTGACGGCCTTCCACCCGTCCAGGTCAGAGCAGAAGGCGCGGTTGCCCGGACAGTCTGGGTCGTTGAGCGGGTGCAGCGAACAGCACTCGATACTGCACAACTGTATCTGCACATTGGCGCGCGGCTTGATCGTCTTGGGCGGCTTGCGCGTGTACCAGTAGGCGAGTGTGCCGACCATGACGTCGGGATGGGTCTTCTCCACGCGCTCCGCCACGGCGTTGACCAGCATCAGGTTGGCGCCCATCGGCGAATCCTCGCGCTTGTTGATCTCCTCGCAGCGCGGGCACTGGCAATAGGCGCCGTTGTCGTTCTGGCTCACCGAGATGTTGCGAATGCCGGGGTTCTGCGCCAATTCCTCCAGCACGCCCTGCGTGACGATGTCGATCACGGCGGGATCGCTCGGACAGGGCTGCGGCCCGCCGCCCGCGCTGCCCGTCACCTGCCGCGCGCCATCAACCAGCGCAAAGTATTCGGGATGGGTTTTGGCGAACTTCTCGGGATTGATCCACTTGTAGAACGAATGGTTGATCAAGTTCTGCGGCGTCTTGCCGCCGAGCTTTTCGTCGGTGGCGACGGTGTTGATGCGCTGGCGCGTGGCGAACTCGGGGTGATCCGAGTTCTCTTTGTAGTAGCTCCAGCGGAACGAGAACGGGTTCTTGTACCGGTATTCCTCCACGGGCAACTGTTTCAATGCGGCGGCTTCGGGGAACCAGGTATGGTCATACGTGAGGAACTCACAGTCCAGATAGCGTTCGAAGAACTCATACACCCCGTACAGTGTGCCCCGCGGACGGCCGCCGGTGATGGTGATGCTGTCGCTTTGGATCTGCAGGAGCAGCTCTTCCTCGCCAAATGCATCCGGCACCTGTACCGAGGCTCCCGGTCCGATACGAATGGCATTGGTCTTGGCCGAAATGTCATGGGAAACGGACAACTCCACGCGTGTCGCCTGCTTGAACAGCGCGCGGAATTCCTCCACGGCATACTGTTCGCTGGGCGTGGCATCGGGCGCGACGACAATGGTCCAAGTCTTAAGCGCAGATAGTGGCACAGTTGCGCCGGTGTTGCCCGCCGCGCCCAAGACCAGCATGCCGATGGCCAATAGAGATGTCATAGTGTGATTCTCTCCGCTATGTTCGGACCGTGGGAGAAGCCATGGCATTGCCGGGCCGTATGCACACGTATACCCAGCAGTGCTGTTGCGTCTGCGAATGAACGGACTAAGAGGTTGTTGTTACAGGGCGTCCACGGCGGCGCGGATCTGGCGGATGTGCTCCGGACCGGTGCCGCAGCAGCCGCCGATGATGTTCGCGCCAGCCGCCACAAGCCGCGCGACGTTGGCGGCCATCATGGCCGGGGTTTCGGGATATTCGACGCGGCCGTCGTCGTGCTGGTGCGGACGGCCCGCATTGGGATGCACAAGGATCGGCACGCCCGGCGCGGCGGCGCGCAGCGCGGCGACCACCTCGATCATTTCGTCCGAGCCGAGGCTGCAATTGGCGCCCAGGATATGCGCACCGGCTTCAAGCATGGCTTCGGCCATCGCCTCGGGCGACACGCCCATCATGGTGCGGTAGCCCGCCGGGGTCTTGGTGTCGAAGGTGAACGACGCCACGACTTCCAATCCCGTGTTCCCGCGCGCGGCGCGCACGGCCAGCGCCGCCTCGTCGATGGCCGACATGGTCTCCACGCTGCACGCATCGGCGCCGCCCGCCTCCAGCGCGACCAACTGCGCGCGGTATGCCTCCAGAATCTCCTCTTCGGTCACGTCGCCCATCATCAGGATCTTGCCCGTCGGGCCGACGGAGGCCATGACATGCTTGTCGGCACCCGCCACCTCGCGCGAAAGCCGCGCGGCAGCGGCGTTAATCTCGGCCACCTGCCCGGCCAGCCCGTAATGCTCCAGTTTGAAGGAGGTGGCGCCGAAGCTGTTGGTCATGACAATGTCCGCGCCCGCGTCGGCGTACATTTGCGCAATGTCGCGCACGTCGGCCGGTCGCGACAAATTCCAGGATTCCGGACATTCTCCCGGCTGGAATCCCTTCGCCACCAGAAATGAGCCCCAGCCGCCGTCCGATACCAGCACTTTGCCCTCAGCCACCTGTTCGCGCATCGATTTCATGGAATCCCGTCCTCTTTCCGGTTCATGGCGCGCCATATCGCGCGCAACCGGGTTAATGTACGCCAAGACCCCTGCCGGGGGCAATCACCCGAAGGGTCTTGCCTTTTTCCGAAGGAGCCGCACACCCGTGACCACGGGCAACCGAGGGGAGCCAAGGTCTGGAGTTTCCACCTTGTCAGGCGGCGACGGCGGCGGGCAAGTCCCGGTGCGCCTGTTCCGGATTGGTCCGTGTCATCAGCACGGCCGACCCATGCCCGGCCCCCTTATGCGGCGATTGGGAATCAACTTGGACTCTTGCAATTAATTGCTGCATGCCCCTACACTTAGACTCAGGCTGCGGATGATTGTCCCTATGGGGGGGATAATCCATCACGGCTGGGTTGCAGAAGGGAGGCAGTGTCATGGGTGCTTCACGAGGGTGGAAACTGTCGAGCCGTGTCTTGGTCACCGCTGTCATTATGGGGTTGTTCGCCGGCTTGCCGGCCGGGGAGGCGCGCGCGCAGGTCTATGTGTCGCAGAACGGAAACAACACAACGGGTGATTCCTGGGACACGGCCCTGTACTCAATTTCCGACGCCGTGACAAAGGCGCACACAGCCGGCAAGGATGTGTGGGTCGCGGAAGGCGTGTACATCATTTCATCCGCCGTTAACTTGTATGCCAGCATGAGACTGTACGGTGGATTTTCGGGCACCGGCCACCCAGGGATGGACCGCCGCGACCCGTCACTGCACGTCACCACACTGGACGGGCATTACACGGGGGGGGAATCTCATCGTGTGTTCGGGCGTGTCCAACGTCCGCATCGACGGATTAACCCTGGCCAATGCCCTGGGTCAAAGCAACGGGTATTGTGCCGGCGGCGCGATGTCGATAAACAGCTCCAGTTCCAACGTGACGATTGCGAATTGCACGTTTTCGGACAACAAAGCGCCGGGCTTCCAGTTTGGCGGCGGATTGAATATCTGCTATTCAGACGCGACCGTTGATCACTGCGCATTCTATTACAACTCGTCCGGCTCCGGCCCCGGCGGAATAGACGCGTACAACGGAACCGCCACGGTGACGGACTGCGTGTTCAAGGGGAACAACGGTTCAGGCTGCGGCGGCGGCATTGGCACCTACGGCTCCACGCTGACCGTCGAGCGCTGCGCCTTCATCGACAACTGTGCCTATTGCGGCGGCGGACTCGACTCCGGCGACGGCGCCCAGACCACCGTGACCAACAGCCTCTTCGTCAGGAACAAGTCGTCCAACTATGCCGGCGCCATGGAATTCAATTCGGTGCGCAAGGTGGTGGTGGCCAACTGCACCATTGTGGGCAGCACCGCCTCGCAGATTCCCGGCGGGCTGCACATAAACGGTTCAGGGAATTCAAGCGTGCTCAACTGCGTCTTTGCCGGCAACAGCCTGTACGCCTTGAACCTGAACGGAAGCGGCACCGTCCCTGTTACAAACTGTCTTTTCTACAAGAACAATGACGGTGTCTGCTGGGACAGCGACCATGGCCTTGGGGCCATTCTGCAAGTGAACGGGGGCAACGGTCTGAACACGGTCATTCCCGGCGCCGCCGCCAATACCGAGGGCAACCCGAACTTCGCGGACCCGGCGGGCGACAACTATCACATCCTGGCGGACTCGCCCTGCATCAATGCGGGAACCGCCACGGGGGCGCCGTTGTCCGACTTTGACGGTGACGCACGCCCAACGCCGGGACGGGGCGTGGATATCGGTTTTGACCAGCTTGTGGACACGGACAACGACGGCATGCCGGACTGGTGGGAAACGGCCCACGGACTCAAGACCGACACCAATGATGCCGGCGCGGACCCGGACACGGACGAGCTGGCCAACGGCCAGGAGTATCTCCACAGTTGCGACCCGCACGCGGCCGACACGGACGGGGACGGATACCCCGACGGCGAAGCGGTGGAAAAGGGAATCAACCCGCACCAAATCCTGCGCGCCCCTGTCTTCGTGTCCCAGTCGGGTGACAACAGCGACGGCTCGTCCTGGGCAAAAGCCTTCTACACGCTGCAACCCGCCCTGACCAAGGCCGCCGAGGAGCACAGGGACGTTTGGGTTGCCGCCGAGGACTTCCCGCTGGTCCAACCCGCGAACGTCGGCATGCACACGGGTGTGTACGGGGGGTTCCCCATCAGGGACAATCCGCGGTTCAGGGACCGCGATGAGGCCGGACGGGGCACGGTGCTCCGGGGCAACGGCCTCCAGATAAGCGCGTTGACCTGCAGCAGCGTGTGGGATGTCCGCATCAACGGGTTCACGATGACAGACTTCGCCGGAACCGTCGGCGGAGGCGGAAGTGACGATTACGCCGGCGGCGCCGTCATGTGCATGAACGGCAGCTACGCCGTCAGCATTGAGCGCAGTGTTTTTCAAGACAACCACGGCGCGGGCGCGGGCGGAGGCGTAACGGTCAACAATGCGAAGGCACGCGTGTCGGACTGTGTGCTGACAGGCAACACGGCGTTCGAGGCGGGCGGTGTCAAATCCCACAGGGGGGACGTGGACATTGCGCGCTGTCTCTTCTCCGGCAATTCCGGAGAAGTCCTTGGCGGCGGAATCGGATGTTATGAATCGATCCTGACCGTCAGCCAGTCCGTGTTCAGAGGAAACAGTTCCGCGGCCGGCGGCGGCCTCGAAGTGCATGAAAGCAGTGGAACCCAAGTTATAGAGAACTCGGTGTTCAGCGGCAATCACTCCACCAACCGGGGCGGCGGTGCCCTGATGTTCGAGAGAGACGCGCGCGTCAAGGTTGCAAACTGCACCCTTGCCGGCAACACGGCGGGAGGGGCCGGCGGTGGAATTCGATTCGTGGGCACGGGCGGCAGTGTCCTCAACAATGTCTTTGCGGAGAACAACCCCTATGCGGTTGCCGTAAATGACTCCTCTGCAAATATCACGCTGAGCAACAACCTGTTCAACGCGAACCAGGAGGGCGTCTACCTGATGAACGGGCCGTACGCCTTCGCCACCGCCGAAGGTCCGCAGGGAATGGACGCGCTGCTTGCCCAGGCGAACAACAATCATGACGGCGACCCGTTGTTCGCCGATGCCGCCGCTTTGGACTTCCGGTTGACGGCGGGCTCGCCCTGCCTGGATGCGGGCGCATCGGTTGGCGCCCCGGACGTGGACATCCGGAACATCACCCGACCCCAGGGCAACGGCGTCGATATCGGGGCCTATGAGGGAACGGGCGGCGCCATGGCGGTGGGCGTCGCACCCGAGATCACACAGCATCCCGGGCCTTCAAGCCAGGCGGTGAGCCCCGGCACAGGCGTTACGTTCACGGTTGCGGCGACGGGAACGCTGCCGTTGTGCTACCAGTGGGAAAAGGGCGGCGTGCCCGTTCCCGGCGCGATCACGCCGTCGTTGACGCTGGCGGCGGTGCAGGATTCAGACACGGGAAGCTATCGCTGCGTGGTCACGAATATCGCGGGGTCCGTTACAAGCGCCGCAGCGGCTGTGAGCATCGGCGTTCCCGTCGAGGGAGAAAGTGAAGGCGAAGGGGAGGCGCGGCTGGTTACAGTGCCCAATGTTGCGGGGCAACTGCAGGCGGATGCGGCCGCATCCATCAACGGCGCCGGGCTGACCGTCGGCACGGTGGAGCAACAGTGCAGTGGCACTGTGACGGCGGGATATGTCATCAGCCAAACCCCGTTGGCGGGGGTCTCAGTCGCGGCGGACACGTCCGTTTCCCTGTTGGTCTCTTCCGGCCCCTGCGCACCCGAAGGGGAAGGTGAGGGTGAGGTGCAAAGCGAGGGCGAGGGAGAAGTGCTGAACGAAGGGGAAGGCGAACCGGTGACGCCGCCGACAGAGACGGCGCTCCGGGACAAACTCACGGCAGCCTTCTCAGCCATGGACCTTAACGGTGACGGCCGGATCAGCTATGAAGAGGCTGCGGCCTCCTTGCCGGGGTTGACGGAGGCGATCTTCGCGCTCTTGGACACCGACCATGACGGCCAGATTAGCCAGGCCGAGGCGGGATTGGATGAGAACGCAGGTTGTTCCGGATGTTCCGGCAGCAAGGGTGCCTTCTTTCCAAAACGCCTTGGCGATCTGTTTCTCTTGGGCCTCACCCTGACCACTCTTCTGGTCGTAAAGGGACGCAAACCCTAGCCCCGTTCGACGATACTCAAAACGAACCTACCGCCCCCGCCGCGAAACCGCGGTGGGGGCGGTTTTTTGGCCCCCAGAATTGTCAGGGACATTGGGGCTCCTGATGCCGCACGAGCGCATATGGGGGCGCAGGCGAACAATTATCCTGACGGCAGCATAGAACACAAAGAGAGCAAAGAACGAACGGGGCCCAACGCGGCGCCACTCTGTGTCCTCTGCGCCTCTGCGTGAGAAGCGTTCTCTCTTTCAGCGCTCGGTCTGAGCGGTTCCCGCTATCCCCTCAAATCCTCTCGTCGTACTCGCCCAGCTTCAGCGGATAGTTGCCGTATTCACGGACCAGCTTTACGATGTAGTTGTACACGTTGCCGGACACGCCGCTGCTCACGGAATGGTCGGACTGGAAGATATACCCGCCGCCCTTGGCGGCGTTGAGCTTGCGCATCACTTCCATCCGCACCCGGTCCAGATCGCCCTCCTCCCAAACCTGCATGTTGCTGTTGCCACAAAAGGCGATCTTGTGGCCGTACTGGCGGCGCAGGTCCACCACGTCGAGCCCGGCCTTGGCCTCCAGCGGGTTGTAGGCGTCGAGCCCCATCTCAATGAAGTCGGGCAGGATGGACGCGACATTGCCGCAGCCGTGATAGATTACCGGCAGCCCCTGATCCTGGCACACATTGATCATCTTCTCCACGGTCGGCCGGTAGTAGGCGCGCCAATAGTCGGGCGAGAAGAACATGTTGGCCGCATAGGCCACGTCGCCCCAGATCACCATGCCGTCAAGCAGCCCTTTGCCGGCGGCAAGCTGCGCCTTGAGGCATTCGACATAGAAGTCGCCGATGCGCAGGATTTGCTCGCCCAGCCGCTCGGGATATTCGCCGATCCAGTTGAGCGTGTTCATCTGGCCGATGAGCCGCGTGAGGCATTCGGACGCCTCAATCATGCTGCCGTAGACGGCAAAGTCCGGACGGATGGACCGCACCGTGTCTATCCATGCGGCGCAGTTGCGCTGGAACCCGTCGCCCACGCCGCCGATCTGGTGGTCGCCCTCCTCAAAATAGCGGCGCCGGTCCCATGGGTCGTCGAATTCAAAGGCTTCCAGTTTCTCGATTGTGTCGGTCTCCCACGAGCGCGACTCGGGCATGGGGATGTCGAAGCGCTTGTGCAGCACCGCCTCGAATCCCGTGCGCACCATCACGTCCTCCCGGGTCTCCAGCAGGATCTCAAAGGACTTGATGTGCGGGTCCATGTTGGGCACCGTCACGATCCAGTCCAGATCGTAGTACGTGTAGGGGCTGGTGTCGGGCGGCAGATGCAGTTCGTCGCGCCAGCGGCGCAGAAAGCTGCCCCAGTAGAACTCGCCCATGGGCACCCGGTCCGGTTCCTCGTGGTTCATAGCCTTGTTCATCCGCGCCACTTTCGCCAGCGCGCTGGCGGAACGATCTTTTGGCATGTCTGTCATGGCTGCGCTCCTTCGCCTGATTTCACTGCTCCGAACATTTCTTGGGCGCGCGGACATCTCTTGGTCCCCCCTGGAGGGGGGGGCCAGGACATACCCCGGCAAGCCACGTCATTCTACCACTGGGCGGGCATGAACTGGTCAACATCGGCGCGGGTGATGAGGTGCTTGGGCAGATACACCACCGGGTCAAGCGCCTCCCCGCCGAACCAGCGGGCCGCCGAATGGACCGCAATGGCGCCGTCGCCCTCGGCGGACTGGTAGGTGACAGCCAGGCTCTCACCCGCCTTCACCGAGTCCATGCCGGTCTTGCTGTTTCCCGCGGCGACGATGACCACATCGGTCCGCCCGGCCTTCTTGAGCGCCTCAAGTGAGCCGGTCATGGTAAAGTCGTCACCCGCCAGGATGAGCCCCTTCAGTTCGGGACCGAACTTCGACAGCCACGCGCCCACCAACTGCATCGTGGCCTCGGCCTCCAGGTTGGTGGTGTCCATGGCGAGCAACTTCATGTCCGGCGCGTACTCGCGCAGTTCGGTGATGGGCGCGAAGGTGCGCGAGAAGAAGGGCGAACTGCCCGGCATGTGGCGGATGATCGCATAGCCGCCCTGCTTGCCCAGCGTGTCGGCGAAAAGGCGGGAGAGCATGCGGAACTGGCCCCAGTCGTCCGGCCCGGTCCAGGCGATGCAGTACTTCATCGCCTCGTCGCAGGGCGTGGTGTTGGACGTGATGCAGGGGATGCCGGCCTGATGGATCTTGCGCAGCAGCGGCGTGCAGCCCGTCGCATCCACCGGCGCAAAGATGATCATGTCCGGTTTCTCGTTGACGGCCTGGTCGGCCTGCTGCGCCTGGAGGTCCATGTTCCAGTTGCCGTTGAACACCTTGATCTGCATGCCGTAGAAGTTGGCGATGGTGGTGAACCCGCGCACATAGGCGGTCCAGTAGGGATGGTCGCCCGCTTTGAGCAGAATGACCCGCTTGCCCCTGGGCCCGTCCTTCGGCGAGGCGGGCATGGGCGCCTTGTCCACTTTCCACCCGGCGTATTCAATGTCCCACCAGTGCAGCTTTTCCGTTTCGGGCAGCGCCTTGGGATCGGCGGGCCGCTCGGGAATCATCATCTTCCCGCCCTCAGGCGGGAACAGATAGGGCTGGTGGTCCGTGCCGCGCAGCGCGTACACATCCGCTGAGGGCGTCGCGGCCGTGGATTGGGCCTTTCCAACCGCGGCGATGATCTGCGCCTGCAGTGCGGCCTGCCGAAAGTACATGGCCGTGATGGCGGTGATTGCCACGATCGCGACCAGTGTCACACATACCAGCGCAAAGCGGTTCTTGTCGCTCATTTCAGGTTCTCCTGTATCCCCGTCTTGTCCTGCAATTCCTAATTCGTAATTCCTAATTCCTAATTCCTTCATCAACTCCGGCCGCCGCCCCTTGAGCAGTTCGTGCCGGTGCAGCGCATAGGCCTCGTAGAGCACCACCACGGCCAGGATGACGCCGTTCACGAAGATCTGCACCTCGAAGCCCAACCCGAAACAGCCGATGCCGTTGAACAGCATGGTCAGCATGAGCACGGCGAAGTAACTCTTGAGCACGCTGCCCTTGCCGCCGCTCATGAGCGTGCCGCCGATGATCACCGCGGCGAGCACGGTCATCAATGTGCGCGATCCGAGCACGGCCGACGACGTCATAGAACTGAGGCTCGCGGCGAAAAGGGTGCCACCCGCCGCGGCCGTCAGGCCGCACAGCACAAACCCGACCATGAGGTACCGGTCGCGGTTCAGCCCGGCCAGCCACGCCGCCTCCGGGTTGCCGCCGACCATGAAGAAATTGCGTCCGGGACGCGTCCAGTTCAGCAGCACCGAGAAGCCGGCAAGGACCAGCAGCGTGATGATCACGATGGGCGGGAGGAAGGGCAGGATGGGCCGGTCCAGCCAGTCGGCGAGCCGGAAATCGTCGATGGCTTTGGAGCCGCCGTCGCTGTACAGGTGGGTCAGGCCCATGGTGATCGTCATCGTGCCCAGCGTCACGATGAACGCGTTGATGCGCGCCCTGACCACCAGCCAACCGTTGGCCAGGCCCACCAGTCCGCCCGCCACCAGCGACAACGGCACCGCGCCCCACCAGCCGAGTCGCGGCTGCAGGCCGATAGTCAGCATGCCGCAGAGCATCACCACCGCGCCAACCGACAGGTCGAGCTGGCCGAGAATCAGAATCAGCGTGAAACCGACGGCCACAATCGCGTTGAGGCTGGCGCCCTTGAGGATCGTGGTCATGTTGTGCACGGACAGGAAATTGGGCGCGCACGCGGAAAGCCCGGCGAAGAGGACCAGCAGCATGAGCAGTGCCCGGTGCTCGTTGAGCAGATGCGGGAGGCGGGAGGTGCTACGCATAGTCCCGGCCTTTCGCGCGCAACTGGTACTGCTGCCATCCGACCACGGCAATAAACACGAGCCCGGTGACGATGTTCTGGCGGAACGCCGTGATACCGAGGAACTGCATGATGTTGGACAGCAGCCCGATGACCAGCACGCCGCCGAGCACGCCCGGCAGGTGGCCCCGGCCGCCGCTGAGCATGACGCCGCCGATGACGACCGCCGTCACCGCCTTGAAGTCGTAGCCCTGGCCCAGGTAGAACACGCCGAGTTTGTTCATGGACGTCAGGAAAATGCCCGCGACGGCCGCGGCAAAGGACGCGAACAGGAAATTGAGGAAGACCACGCGGGAAACGCGGATGCCCGAGGCGCGTGCCGCCGCGCGCGAGGAGCCGACGAAGCGGCTCTCCCGGCCGAAGCGGGTTCGCGTCATGGTGAAATGGGCCAGCAGGAACATGAGGAACATGATCACGACCACGAGCGGCACCGGCCCCACGCCGAGCCGGAAGATGCCGATGAATGCCTCGCCCGAAGTGCCGGGTGCGGTATCGGGATAGACCTGGTTGTTGCTCCAGGCGAAACGCATGAAGCCCTCCATGAAGAACGCGACGGAGAGCGTCCACAGGATGGGGTTGGCGTTGAGCCGGCCGATGACGAACCCGTTCATCGCGCCGACGGCCATGCCGGACAGCACGCCCAGCACCAGCGCGGCCGGCAGGCCTAGCGGCAGCGACGCGACGGCGATAATGCCGGAGAACGCCATGATGCACGGCAGCGACAAATCGGCCATGCTGCCCGAATAGGTGACAAAGG
>CAIJOU010000640.1 GCA_903822375.1 Candidatus Hydrogenedentota bacterium | reverse complement strand
GATTTGAAAAAACAGTTTGGCGACACATTGTTGGCGGGTGTGGCGCTGTTGGCCCTGCTCGCAGTCAGAGGACGGAGGCCATAGTGCACGACTGTTACGGCAGCATCTGAAGAAAGAATTGGGGCCGCTCTCAGGTATTCATTGCCAGGGAGCGGCCCTTTACAAGGATGTCTATAATCCCATTTCTCTTAACTGTGCCGTGGGGTTTAATGCGAGTGGGGATGCGGGTGCGCACGGTGGCGGTGCGGCTCCGGCTTTTCCTGGAGCGGCTTGCCTGAGGAGCCAATGGACACATCGGCGTGGAGCACGCCCTTATGGCGGCGGAGTTCGTTCGCCAGTGCCTCGATGTCGGCGGCACGTCCGCGGATCATGATCATCTCGGCGCAGAGGTCTTCGGTGAGATGGACGTGGGTGGTGGCGAGAATGGCGTCGTGGTGGTGGTGCTGGAGGTGGGTGAGTTTGTGGGCCAGGTCACGGGTGTCGTGGTCGAAGACCAGCGTTATGGTGCCCACGGCCTCCTCGTTGTTCTTCCAGGCGTCGCGGACCAGGCGTTCGCGAATCAGGTCGCGTATGAACTCAGAGCGGTTGGCGCCGGGCATCACGCCCAGCATCGCCTCCAACTGGTCATACAGTTCCTGTTCGATGGTGAAACTCACGCGGACCAGTTCACTCATCGCTGCACCTCCCCGCGGTGCCGGGACCTACTGGCCCGACAACAGCGCGTCAAAATAGTCTATGGTCTTGCGCAGCCCCTTGGCCAGGGGCACGGTCGGTTCCCAGCCCAGCTTTTCCCGGGCCAGCGTGATGTCCGGCTGGCGCCGGGTGGGATCGTCCGTGGGCAGGGGATTGCGCACCAGTTCCGATTTGGAAGCGGTCATGTGAATGACCATCTCGGCCAACTCGAGTATGGTGAATTCGCCGGGATTGCCCAGATTCACGGGGCCGTTGAAGCCCTCGCAGTCCATCATGGCCATAATGCCGCGCACCAGGTCGTCGACGTAACAGAAAGAGCGTGTTTGCGAGCCGTCGCCGTAGATGGTGATGGGTTCGTTGCGCAGCGCCTGCACGGCAAAATTGCTCACCACGCGCCCGTCGTTGACCAGCATGCGCGGACCATAGGTGTTGAAGATGCGGATCACCCGGATGTCCACCCGGTTCTGCTGGTAATAGTCGAAGAACAGCGCTTCGGCCACCCGCTTGCCCTCGTCGTAGCAGCTTCGCGGTCCTATCGGGTTCACGTTGCCCCAGTAGCTTTCCACCTGCGGATGCACGGCCGGATCACCGTAAACCTCCGAAGTGGACGCCTGCAAGACCCGCGCGCCGGTGTCGCGCGCCAGGTTGAGCATGTTCATGGCGCCCATCACATTGGTCTGAATCGTCTTGACGGGGTTGTGCTGGTAATGCACCGGCGACGCCGGGCAGGCAAAATTGAAGATGCGGTCCGCCTCAAGCACGACCGGGTTGATGACATCGTGGCGGATGAGTTCGAAGCGCGGGTTGCCCAACAGCTGTTCAATGTTGGCTTTGCGCCCGGTGAAGAAATTGTCGAGACACAGCACTTCCTCTCCCCGCGCCAGCAACGCCTCGCAAAGATGGGAACCGATAAAACCCGCACCGCCCGTAACCAGATTTACGTGACCCATGACTGTCCTCTTATTCCAGCGTGCAACAGCCCGCGTTTTGCTGTGATCCACAATAATTACTTGCCATTTTGGCCGCGTGGGACAGCCATCCTTGGCTGTCCGCTTGGGAATAACACCCAAGAATGTCAGGCAAAAACGACTGTTCGCACTTTCTTGACGGCGCTATACAGCACAAGACGTAGAGATGATAGCACAGCCGCTCCGGGATGAGGAACAGCCGGCCAGTCATGCGTTCATCACTGCCGCACACTGCAACGGTGATCAACGAAAATCAGTGGGCTCTGAAGGTTTAGCGGGGACGCTTTGCGGGGTCGCACCAATCTGGCAGGCCCGCACCGCCAAGCCCCGTTCCCATTATGCTCACCTTTGGCGTGGTCCCGCATATTTTGTCGATAGAAGTTGTTATGACAATGTCGAGTTGTTTGAATCTGTGCCTAAAGACCATAGAAAGAATCGACTTTCAGATTCGGGCAGTCAGTGGAACAATTGCCTTTGACACGCGGCGAAGCTTGGGATAGGATAATAGTATGACTCGCAGGCGGGCGGCGGTGTGATGGTATCAAGCATCCGATGAGCGAACAACCGGGCGAGGAGGTTGGACATGGCGCCGACGCGCAGCAATAGGGCAGTTCCAAGGGGTGGGCGCAACGCCCCTGATGGATTCACCCTGTTGGAACTGTTGGTGGCGTTGACCGTGGTCAGTGTGGCGGCTGCGATGTTTGTAGGCATGTTTAACGCCAGTCTGGGTCTGTCCCGGTCAAACAGCAATGTTGCTGTGGCCACCGAACTGGCCGAGACCCAGCTTGCTGCGCTCCTGCGCGCGCCTCAGGATTTCGTCTGGACCCCTGTCAAGGGGTCACCCGACCTTCTAGTGACGGCGAATGAACCGGAACCGCCGGGGGGGTATCCCGTACAGGCGCCCGCGGTCACACTGGTCACCAAGGAAGCGCAGCAGCAACTTGTCAAACGTTATGCTCAGTTCCGCTGGGCCGCCCATGCCCGGTTGGCTGCACCTGATGCGGCCGCCTATGAAGTGACCGTCTCCATCCGCTGGAGCGATGCACAGCGCCCACAGACGCTCACCCTCACTTCCGCAGTGGCAAGGGCACTGGTGGACAAGCCGGCGTCCGCCGTGTCCGTTCCGGCCGCGCCCGCGCCCGTCCCCGCCCCAGGAGGGACCACCCCATGAAACAACATCGCGGTTTCACCCTCCTTGAACTCCTTGTGTCACTAGCCATCCTGTCCGTGGTCTCAACGCTAACCGTAACGGCGTTTATAAGTGCCAACAGTTACTGGGATGACCTGCGCGCAAAGACCCAATTGGAACAAAACGCCACGGCGGCATTGGACAGTCTGCGGGACGACTTCGGCCGGATAGTTCCTTCCCGTCTGGCAAACGCGGCCTTGCGCGGGAGCACCGGCAGTGCCACGGACGACAGCCATTCGTGGCGGTCAACTTTCGAGGATGACCGCCTTGAGATGACGGTGGACCAGTACAACACGGCCTCAAAGCTGCGTGAAATGGCGAATCTCGCCTATTTCATTGACCGGCACAATCAAGTTGCCCGACTGGTGCGGGCCACCCGGGGCAGTGCCGCGGCAGAGTTGGTTGTTGCACCCAATGTTGCCGGACTGCGCTTCTCCTGGTTTGACGGAAAACAATGGTTGAATACCTGGCAGCAGACGGGGTTGCCCCGCGCCGTTCAGGTGAGTCTTTCGCTGGTCGATCCCACCCGGCCCGGCCGGAACCTTGCAAGAACAGCTGTATTCAACGTGAACGTGCCATGAAGACAAGCACTTCCAACAGAGGACGAAACTGCGGTGCGGCGCTGTTGCTGGCGCTGGGCATGCTGACAATTCTGTCTGTGCTGGGCACCGCCTATGTGCTGTCCCTGCAACTGGACACGGAGGCGGCCGGACTGCGGCTGATGAAAGCCCGTGCCGCGCACGCCTCCGAGGCCGGTGTTCAGTACACGCTGGGCGAACTCCTGCGCGCGGCCGATCCCGCCTCAGTCCTGGGTGACCGACGGTACGACATTGGTGTGTACGGCCCCGTGCGAACCACGCCTTTGACTGTGGTGATGACCACGCGGCTAAACAATGTGAAGGCATTTGCGCAGGTTGTGGTGGACCAAGTTTCAGCTTCAACTTATCCCTCCGATGCCGAAGGCGCGGCCATTGTGGCGAAGATTCGCCCTGACGAGGGACGGCTGTTCCGCATAAAGAGCGAGGGCGTTGTGGGCAGGACCGTCGGCGGCAGGGATTACGGCCGCACCGCCAGGAGCACGGTGGCGCTTGTACTGTTGCGTTCAGACGGCCCGCAGTTTGTTTATTGGAATTCCGGCCCGGAGCCCGCGGCGGCACCCAAGGCCCAGTGAGCGGCCCCGGTGCCGACGATTCCTGAAGGAGAAAAGGTTTATGGCAACCACATCGGACAATATCGACGTCGAGCGGAAAAAGGTGCGGCGGACGCCATCCCGGCGGGCCGTGGCGGTTGCACCCGTGGTGGCCGACAACAGCGTGGTGCTGAGACCTGAGTCGGTTCCCGCAGTCGGCGGCCTTTTCTCCACCGGTGGCGTTCGCCACACAGACGTCACCGCTTTTCTGCGGCAGTTGATCATGCTTCTGGAGGCGGGCACCTCCATCCTCAAGTCGCTCAGGGCACTGTCGCAACGCGGCGAACGCCCCGCCATGCGTGCGCTGGTGGCCGAAATAACGACGTCCGTCGAGGCGGGCAATCCGCTCTGGATGGCCTTTGACCACCATCCCCGCCATTTCGACACGGTATTCGTCAACCTGATCAAGGCAAGCGAGGCGAGCGGCACGCTCACCACCGTGCTGCGCCGGCTGGTGAACTACCGCGAAGAGCGTGAACTGCTGCGCAAGCGTGTGCGCGGCGCCATGGTCTATCCCGTGCTGCTGCTGCTCGCCCTGTTCGGCGCCATGTTTGTCATCACCTCGTTCGTGGTGCCCGTCTTTGCCGATTTCTTTGGCAGGGCGGGTCTCAGCATTCCGGGTCCCACCCGTTTTCTTATTTATGCGTCGGCGGTGTTCCGCGTGTGGTGGTGGGTGCCCATTCTGGCGTTTGTGGCCCTGGTGGCCGCCTACAGATTCTGGTACGTGCGCAACCCGGTCCGCCGCATCGCCGCGGACCGTCTTAAACTGCGAGTCCCCATCTTTGGGCCGATCGTCCAAAAGAACGCGATTGTGGAGATGTCGCGCACGCTGGGGCTGCTGTTGCGCAGCGGTCTGTCCATGATGGCCACGCTTGACCTGACCCGGAACGCCATACACAACCGGGCCGTGGCGGAGACGCTTCAGGCCATGCGCAATTCCGTTGAGCGTGGCGGCGGGCTTGAGGAGCCCCTGCGTCAGTCGGATGTCATACCCTCCGTCGTGGCGGACATGTTCGTGACCGGCGAGGAGTCGGGCCGTGTGGACGATGTCGCCCAGCAGATTGCCGAGGTGTACGAACAGGAGGTTCGCATCGCCGTGGAAGGCGTTGGCGAGGCTATACAGCCCGTTTTCACCCTGTTCGTGGGCGTGTTGGTGCTTATTCTTTTTGTGTCACTGTTCCTCCCCATGATTCACATGATCGACCAGTTGGGTGGCCAGGCAATGGGCAACTGACAACTGGGGACACCAGACTCCAATTCTTCTGAGAGGCCCTTCCCGAAATGGGAAGGGCCTTTCTTGCGTTAGACCCTTAAATATTAGTAAAATAGGCGTGATTGTTATAATAAACCTAGCTAGCATGAGAATGCGGAGCAGGGCCAACTGAAGGGAATCAAAAAGATGCCAGTGAACCGTCCACGTATTCAAAGAAGCTCCCGAGAGGCGGCCGTTCTTGCCATATTCTCCGTTCTGCTTGCATTGGTTCCATGCAGTTGGGCCACCGACGGGCACCAGCTCATCGGCATCGGGGCATTGCAGGAAGGTACGGGGGGCGCGGGCGTGGCCAGTCCGAAGGACAGCTCCTGGGTGCTGTTGAATCCGGCAGCCATAGTGGACCTGGACCGTCGGTTTGATTTCAGTTTTGAGTATTTCAGGCCATACCGTTACGTCGAGCCGCACGGTCTGGTTCTGCCCAACTCCGGAGGGGGACGGATGGGGGATGATGGTGCCTTTCCGATCCCGGCAATGGGTCTGATTTTCCCCCACGGCCAGGGCGCGTTTGGCGTCGGGCTGTTTGCGGTGAACGGCATGGGCGTGGATTACCGCAACTCGCGCACAATCATTCCGCGGATCTTCGGCCAGAATTTCGATCGGCGCACGCAATACGGTGTGATGAAACTGAGCCTTGCCTATGCCTACAAGTTTGATAACGGCTGGTCGCTCGGCATCGCAGCCAATCTCGACTATGAGCGTTTCAAGACGGATATGCTCACACTCGGATTCTGGGAAACTTCCGGAAAGAACAACTGGGATGACGGGTTTGGCGGCGGTCTGACGGTGGGTGTGTACAAGAACTGGGACCGTTGGAGTTTTGGCGCGGCTTACACCACGCCGCAATGGATGCAGACTTTTGACAAATACAAGGACCTGTTGCCGGACCCAATGAACCTGCCGCAGACCGTGCAGACCGGTGTGGCCTTCAAAGCCACGCCCGACGTGGAACTCCTGCTCGATTACAAGTACATCAACTGGGAGGGAGTTGCACAGATAGCACGGGCCTGCATACAGGGCGGTTTCGGCTGGAAGGACCAGCACGTAGTGAAGGCGGGGGTGGAATGGAAAGTGAACCCGAAATGGACGCTGCGCACGGGCGCATCCTACGGCAACTCGCCCATTTCGGCGGACAAGGTCTTTGCCAACGCGCTGTTCCCGGCCATCACCGAACTGTCCGCAACGGCGGGTTTCTCCTACGCAATCACCGAGAATTCGGACATCCATTTCGCCTACGAGCACGCTCTTGGAAACACCCTGACCGACAGCGGCAAGGGCGACCTGTTCTCCATGGTGGGCAAGGGAACCAAGATTCATCTGGACGAAAACTGCTTCACCGCGGAGTACAGCTACAAATTCTGAGTCTTGCGGGAATCTGCGGGTTGGTTCGCCGGAACTGGAAGCATTCATGGACGGTGACGCGTTGGGTGGGCCGTTCTTGCGACTTTGTGCTACAGGTTGAGCGTAAGCCGCTCTTCCTCAAGTTCGCAATAGGCCAGCGCAATGTCCCGGAAATCTTCCTGGACCTCAATAAAGGCGTCTATCAGCACCGGATCAAAGGCCCTTCCACGTTCCCCCTCCAGAATTGCCACGGCAGTTGAATGCGGGAGGGGTGCCTTGTATACACGGCGGCTGACAAGCGCATCATACACGTCGGCAACGGCCATCAGGCGGCCGCACAGGGGAATCTGCCCGCCCGAAAGCCTGTTTGGATACCCGGCACCATCCCAGCGTTCGTGGTGCGACACGGCGATTTCGCGGGCACAGCGGAGGAAGGAATTCGAACCTAGCCGCTTCTCCGCGGCCGCCAGGGCCGCCTGCCCCAATGTTGTGTGGGTCTTCATTATTTCGTTTTCCTCCTCGGTCAGCGGGCCGCTTTCCAGCAGGACTTGATCGGGAACACCCACTTTTCCAAGGTCATGCAGCGGTGCGGACCTGCAGAACTGGTCGATCAGGTCTTCATCCAGCGGGGGGGTGTACTGGCCTTTTTCAACAAGACGTCGTGCCAGGCGGCGAATGTAGTGCTGGATTCGGCGAATATGGCCACTGCCCTCCGGATCGTGGCATTCGGCAATGTTGCCAAGACTCTCAATTGTCGCATCCTGCGTTCTTGCCAGTTCGCGGGTACGTTCATCCACCAGTTCAGCAAGGTGGTCGGTGTATTGTTTCAGCGCAATATGGTTCCGAACCCTGGCTCGTACGAGCATCGGGCTCATCGGCTTGGTGAGGTAGTCCACGGCACCCAAGGCCAGACCGTACGCCTCGTCCGCCTCTTCGGAGAGTGCCGTCAAGAATATCACGGGAATACGGCGTGTTGCCGGGGCTTGCTTTAGCCTCCGGCAGGCGGTGTAGCCGTCCATTATTGGCATCCGAATATCCAGAATGATGAGTTCAGGTCTATACTTGGAGGCAAGTTCCAAGGCGGTTTCGCCGTTGTCCGCAGTGATTACCTTGAATTCGTTCGACAGGGTGCGACTCAGGATGTCCCGGTTCATCGGTTCATCATCCACCACAAGAACGGTTGCCTGCTTGGGAATGGTCATAAGTACAGCCAGAGATTTGACTTGTTCGTTTGAACCGGAGGGCGTCCACGTTTCCAAACGTCCCGTCGACCGTGTTGTGAGCCACTAAACCAGCTGTTCATAAAGCCTCGTATTTGCAAGAAGACCTTTTCAGGGGGTGCGCACCATTTCACTTTGAACGAGCCGCCCATAATAGCCCATTGATGCCGCAATGGTCCGCGCCACCAGTTCCAATCAGCCTGTGTCAGCATCCGTATTCTGTTCTATTTTTCATAACACAGTTTTACCAAGGCAATATTCCGAATATGGCTTGGTGTGCCCGTTGCGCTCAACCAAAGAATCCAGAATTCAGAACAGAAGGAAGCAGAACGGAAGACCGCTATCTCCATTTGCGGAAGCGGGTTGGCGTGGACGCGGTAGACGAATCTTCGAAAGGCTCGGGGAAGTTGACGGGCAGTAGTATGAGGGACGGCGGGCGGCAACGCGGTCATGCCACCGACAGACTACTGGGAAGCAGATTCCCCAATCAAAGAATTCCAGCCGCTGGAGTGACCTTAAGTTAAGTCACTGAAAGACGGGTTTCGCTGCTCAGAGCCGTCCGGTACGGATGATTGCGCGCAGTTCGGCGGCCGCGGCGCGCGGGTCGGGGGCGGCGGTCACGGCGGTAACCACGGCGCAATGGCGCGCTCCGTGCGCAAGCACGGGGCCGATATTGTCCGCCTTGATGCCGCCCATGCAGGTGAAGGGCACCCGCAGCAGCGGACGAATGGCGTCGATCATGTCCAATCCCACCACCCCCGTGGGCACGGACTTGGTCTGCGTCGCATAGACGGGCCCGATGTTCACATAGCTTGCGCCCGCATCCTGCGCGGCTATGGCCTCTGCCGGGTTGTGGCTGGACGCGCCAAGCACAAGTTCAGGCGCGATGCGCCGCGCCTCGGCAATGGGCAGGTCGCTCTGGCCCAGATGCACGCCGTCGGCGTCCAGAGCCAGCGCCAAATCAACGCGGTCATCAACGATCATCAGCGCCCCGGCCGCCCTGGTCCTTTCGCGGAATGCACGGCCCAATGTGAAGCGGTCCAAGTCGGTCCCCTCCTTCTCGCGCATCTGCACCAGCCTCACGCCCGCAACCAAGCATGCATCAAGCACATCGAGCGGACTCCGGCCCGCGCAGAAGGCTTCGGTGATCACCACATAGAGGTCTGCACCGTCAAAGGCGGCCATGCGCTCGGCGTGTGTCATCATCCACCCCCGACGAAGCGGACCAGTTCCACCGTGTCTCCGGGCCGCAGCACAACCGTCCCCTGGGCGTTGCGCGGGATAATGGCGTCGTTCACCTGTGCCGCGACCACCCGAGGGTTCAGGTCAAGTATTTCCAGCAGCGCAAGCAGTGTGGTCCCCTCCGGCACCGCACGCGCCTCGCCGTTTACCGTGATTTCCATCGCCATGCCGTCCCAGCCTTTTCTGTGGATGTTTCAAGAAGCGTTCATTGTCCACATTATCCATCATGCACCCAAGGTCGCTGCAAACCATGCCGCAGTCTGTTCCAGTTCCGCATCGTTGTCGGTCCATGCATGGTCGACGGCTTCGCGGATTTGCAGTTCAGCGCGTCCGCCCGCGGCCCGCCATGCATCCCGCAGCCGTTCCGACTGGTCCAGCGGCACAACCCTGTCCGCCGTGCCGTGAAACAGTTTCAGCGGCGGGGGAACGGCGCCTGGATGACGTTCGCAAAACTGTGCCGCCACGCGGCTTGGCGACAACTCCTCCAGCCGCGCGAGAATCTCCGGTTGGGTTCGGCCGGTCAGCCCGCCTCTAAAGAGCAACCCGGGAACATTGAGCCCTTCGATATGGTATCGGTCAAGACGAACCCCGCCGTAATTGACCAGGTCCGAAGGGGGGAAGAAGGCCGCCACGGCATTCACGGTCGTTCCGGGGCGCCGCCATGCATCGCGGCTTTCCGGTCGTCCCGCGTGCGGCGTCAGCGCCGTTAGCGTGGCCAGGTGCCCTCCCGCCGACACGCCCACCAGTCCCAAACGGGCCGGGTCAATCTCAAACTGCTTTGCATGGCCTCGCACATGGCGGATGCCTGCATGCACGTGGCGCACCATTTCGACGCCTGTAAACAGGTCCGACGAGCCGGGCAGCACGGCAAATACGGTGAAGCCGCGCGCGCAAAGCGCATCGCAGAGGCCAAAGCCCAGATGTTCGTTATAGACCACCCGGTCGCACTGCCAGCCGCTGCTCACCACGTCAATGATTGCCGCGCCGTTTGACGGTCCTGCGGGGCCCAGCACGTCCATGACCAGTCCCGTGCCATGCGCCTCCGCATAAACCCGCTGCGTTTGAAGCGTGACGAAGCCGCCGCGCGTTTTCGGCCGCATGCGCAGCACGGCACCGGGTCGGTGCAGAATCTCCACTGGAAATGGATCAGGGCCGGTCATCGCTGTCTCCGTTTGAAGAAGTCCGTCACTTGGCAAGCTGTTTGTCAAACCAATCCGTCGCCATGAGCATTTCCTCGCCGATGGTGATCCAGAAATGTCCACCGCCCTGGTTGACGATGAGTGTGACGTCGTTGCCCTTTTCCTTCAGCGCCTTCTCCATGGCCTGCGACTGCTGGAGCGGAACGATGGGGTCTGAATCCCCGTGAATGAGCAGCACCGGCGGTTCGCCGGCGGTCACATGGTGCAGGGGTGAAAGGTCTTTCAGGGCCGCGTCAATCTGTTCCTTGGTTTTATCCTTGACGCCACCGGGAAAAAGAAGTTCGGCGCTCTTGTCTATCGGGGCGGGTTTGCCGCCCCAATTCAGGAAATCCGTGGGCGGGAACAGTGCCACGACCGCTTTCACGCGCGAGTCGTGCCGCAGCAGCGGGTCGGAGGACTTGGGGTCGCCGTCACTCGGGTGGGTCATGGACAGCAGGTCCAAATGACCGCCGGCCGACGCGCCGATCATCCCCAGGCGTGCGGGATCGATGTTGTATTCCTTCGCGTGTTCCTTGACCCACCGCACGCCGCGTTGCAGGTTGGCGACCATCTCCAGCCCGGTGAAGTTTGGCAGGGAACCGGGCCGCACGCAGAAGACGGTGTAACCGCGCGAGGCGAGAATGTCATAAAGCCCCGCCGCCTTGTGCTCGTTCTGGCGCCCCTCGCTGGAATTCCACCCGCCGCTGATGACATCAATGATTCCCTTGCCCTTGCCAGAATCGCCCGGCTTGTATATCGGGTTCAGATTCTTCCCGTTCGGCGTGATCACCTGCAGGACGAGCTTTTCCTTGGGCGAATCGGCATAGGGGATTTCGGCGCTGATGTCCCAGCAATGGGGCATTTCAAACTGGGCGGCCGCCGGGATGCACGCAACACAAACCAGCGCCAGGGCAACAAGGCCGAAGCGGAAACGACTGGAAAACATGGCAACAACTCCTGCACAAGTGGGCACAACATAAATACCTGTCCGGACAGACCCGGGGGAGGAGCACCCATAATAGCAGTGCCACGATGGCGGGTCCAATCGAAGGGAATCGGCGGCGTTGCTCAAAAGGAACGTCCGGTCGGCGTTGCCGCCGACCGGACGCAAGTAGCGAAGATGGGGTCACCGTCAGACTTTGACGCCGTTCTTGTCCAGTTGCGCCTGTAGCGTCTCAATGGCCGCGGGCAGGGTGCAACGCTTCAGCACGTCTTCGCCGACACAGACGCTCGGGCCCTCGCCGCAGCGCTCCATACAGAAAGTCGCACTGAGGTGGATTGCCTCTTCGAGACCCTGTGTTTCCACGTATTCCATCAGTCCCTTAAGGATGTCCTGCGACCCGTTCAGGAAGCAACTTGTGCCCACGCAGACCGATACGGGGATGCGCTCCTGTTCGGCACCGCCGATGAGGGTCAATTTGGCGTCCATCATGCGCCTGCGGTTCTGGTACTCCGTATGCAGCAGTTCGTGAGCGTGGTGCCCGCCCACTTCGCCCAGGTGTTCGGCGTAGCAGCGCTTCAACTCGGGATTGTCCTGCGACTTGTGCAGTTCGAGGATCTTGTCATTGTCATACAGCGCCTTGGCGCGGACGCGCTTTGCCGTCGCGTCGAGCGTCGAGGTTGTCCTGCGCCGTTGACGCAGCCGCCGGGGCAGGCCATGATCTCGAT
>CAIJOU010000639.1 GCA_903822375.1 Candidatus Hydrogenedentota bacterium | reverse complement strand
GTATTCCTGGTCGAATTGATCGACAAAAACGACCGGAAGATTGGGCCGACTGAATTTTCCTGCCGTCCACTCGTTCCATCCGGTCACCATCACAAACGGGGGATCCAACTCGAGCGCCCGGCGCCACTGTTCGGCAAAATTATAACCCTGGTTCACCGCGCCGGGCGTGCCGACAAAGTAGACTTTCGGCCATTGTACTCCCGGAGTCAACGCCGAGAGCCTGAACCGCTGCATTCACCGCACCACGCGGGGGAGGGGCAGAACAAACCTGGATGTGAGTTTGGGCATTTGCTACTTCATGGGCCGGCGACATACGAGTTTTCCGCCTTATTTACTTGCACCCGCATTTTCGGCACAGGTATAGTTGCCTTCGCGCCGGATACAGGCCCGTTGCACGACGCGCAGTTGGTTTGACAGGAAGTTTGCACAGCCAGGCTGACGGGCCATGCTGGTGATGATGTTTGATGCTCACACGAGAATAAAGTCTATCCAGTGTGGCCAGACACTTGGAAAGTACCGCATCCTTCGCGAGTTGGGCCGCGGGGGCATGGGTGTGGTTTATCTTTCCGAAGACACCACACTTGGCAGGCTGGTCGCACTCAAAACGCTTTACCCGGCGCTGGCCATGGATGAGGAGTTTATAGAGCGTTTCCGGGCTGAAGCGCGCCATGTGGCCGCCCGTGCCCATCCCGGAATCGTGCGCATCCACAGTTTTGAAGAGATTGAGGGGCACGCGACGATCGATATGGAGTTCATCGACGGCGACCCGCTTTCCAATCTGATGCTGCGCGAGGTGATGACACCCCACCTGGTGGTGTCGCTGCTATCCAGCGTGGTCGAAGCCCTTGCCGAATGCCACGCGGAGGGCATTGTGCACCGGGACGTGAAACCGGGAAACGTCCTCGTCGGCAAGAACGGGCGCGCGCTGCTGACCGATTTCGGTCTTGCCAAGGCATACGCCCACCATCTGGAGTCCAAGGTTCACGGCACCTCCTCTTCCGGATTCTTCCTGGGAACCCCGCGGTATGCGCCGCCGGAAGCCTGGGACAGCGGCGTAGCGACCCCTGCGTGGGACGTGTATTCGCTGGGCATGGTCATGTATGAGTGCATGTCCGGCCGCCCCGCCTATGACGGCAACACCCCGTTGGAGATCATGCGGCAGATGGTTTCGGAGCCTCCCCGACCCATTCGTGATCTGGTCCCGGAGATATCGGAACCGCTTGCGGCGCTGGTGGATGACCTTCTTGACCGGGACCCGACGCTCCGACCCGCCGACGCGCAGACTGTGCTCGAACGATTGCGTGGCGTTCCAGAGTATGATTCGCGGAACATAGACTCCAACTCCACGGTCATAATGCCCAGGCGCCGGCCCAATTCGTGGCGCGCCGCGGTGCGGCGCATATCATTGCCGCGAAGTTTGGCCGCGCGCCGCGGCGCGATGGCCCTTTTCGTGTTCTGCGCACTCGCGGGTATCTGGTATGGGGTAAGCGCTGGAATGACGGGAAGGGCTGTCTCCCAGGGGCAAACGCCGGGGGTGGTTTCCCAGGACTCGCTCGCCCGAACGCGTCAGCTTTCGGCGGAGGAGATGCTGGTGTTGCCCCAACACGCCCAGAGTGCGGACCGCTCTTTCTTCGACGTGAGATTCCTGGAGAAGGACTCGGGGCTGGACGCACTCTGGATGCTGGTCCCCGGCGAAACCGTCGGCGAAGATACCATTGTCGCGCTGACAGACAGGGGGATATACCGTCTGGGCATGAGAACCAATGCGGAGGACGCATTCGATCTTTCAGGCGACATGGCGGAGTATGCCCAACCTTCCGGGCTGTACTGCCGCGAGGCGCGTGTCCAGGGCAAAGGCCGCTGGGTGCCCCGCGGCGTGTCCCTGTCTTTTGAACTGGAATTGACGGACATTTCGGACAATACGGTGCGCCGACTGGCAGCTACGGGCACGCGCAGCAAGAAAGTCGCCTGCGACACGCGGTTTCTTCACGAACTGGAGGAGTCGCCGCTGGCGACGCCGCTCCTCTACCTTGAACTCCTGCCAAAGAACCGGGAATGGGCGCGAAGATATGAGGCGCTGCTGCCGGCCGTGTCCGGGGCGCGGTTGCAGGTTCCCTGCCTGGGGGCGGAGAGCCCGATTACGGTGGATGGTCATCTTGATGAGGCCGTCTGGCAGCGCGCCTACTACGCCGCAAACGGACGAATCGGAATGAGTGCCGCCCGCCCGGAGGCGGTCGGAGCAAAGCTGCTTGCAGTGGCGACCCCAAAGGGCCTGCATCTGGCGTTCATTCTCTCCGGGAAGAACGACGGTCCCATTGGACTGCGGCTCGGCGTCATGCCGGCATTAAGCATACCCGCCAAGTCGTCGGCACAGGCGTTGGCGGCATGGCGTCCCGGCGCTCCTCCCGAGACCCGGATGATGGTCGAGGACCGCGAAACTCCCTGGAATTGCGATTGGCAGTGGGCGTTTGCACGGGATGCGGGTGCGTGGACCTCCGAAGTGCTGATCCCGGCCGCGTCTTTTCGGGATGCGGCGCTGCCCCGCCCGGGGAGTGTCTGGCGGCTGAATGCGACGCTGGAGACCTGGGGCACAGCGGCGGAGGCGCGTTCTGTCTGCCAGTGGGGGTATCCCGATTTAGACAATGTTCTGCATGGTATGATCGTGCAGTTTTTCAACGCGGATAGCCAACCATGAAGACGGATGAAAGCGGTCGGACTGAAATGACGGTAACGTCGCGCTGCTGCGGGCACCTCTATAGAACGTCTGTGCTGTTCATGCTTTCGCTTGCGTTGATGACACCTGTTCTTGCGGAACAGCAGGCGCCCGCCCCATCGTCGGAACCGGAACAGTTGACTGTCGCCGGAAATGTTGCCTACTTCACAGCCGATGACGGCGTTCACGGCCGCGAACTGTGGAAAAGCGACGGAAACCCCGAAGGCACACAACTGGTCAAGGACCTGGAACCCGGTCCCGGAGGGGCGGACTTCCGGATTGGGCCCGGTGGGGTGGTGGGCAGCGCATTCCTGTTTGTTGCGCGCACGCGACAACAGGAGTGGGCGCTGTACCGGACCGACGGCACGGATGGGGGCACCCAGTTGATAAGCGCCTTATCCCCTGGACCCGTGGGCGCGGCGGTGCCACTGGCGGTCATGCGCGACCGCCTGTATCTGAACGTGCTCAATACGGACCGGACATTCAGCCTTTGGGTGAGCGATGGCACGCACACCGGCACACATCCCCTGGACCTGCACGTCCCCCCCACCATCTTTACATCCTGGGCGACGCCGGACGGAGGCGTCCTCTTCCTCGCAGACCATGCAGGGGGCAGCCTGTATCAAACCGATGGCACTCCTGAAGGAACTTTCAAGCGCGCGGAAGCCTTCAGGCATCCCAACAATCTTGCCGCCTTTGGCAAGAGTGTGGTGTTCGTCAGCGACGGTGAGAACGCGGGCTCTGTGCTCTGGGTCGCCGATGCAAACCCCGGCAGTGCGCATACCCTGAGAACTGTCCCGCCAGGGTCTTCCGGAAGTGTGACCGGCATTTTCGCGCGTTTCGCCGACTGCCTGCTGTTTGACTCTTACGACGTTCATACCGGCAAGGAACCTTGGCGTACGGACGGCACTCCCGACGGCACGCGGCTGCTCAAGGACATCAACTCCGGAAGCCCCGGGTCCGACCCTTATTCGTTCGTGGTTGCCGGCAGGCGGTGCTTCTTCTCGGCGCTTAGCGCAGAGTCCGGGCGTGAACTGTGGGCGACGGACGGCACGGCCGAAGGGACCCATCTTGTCCGCGATATCCTGCCCGGTTACGGGAGTGCGGAACCCTATGCGCTTTGCTCCGAGGGAGAGAGACTGTTCTTCAGTGCGACAGACGGCGCATCGGGGGAGGAGCTTTGGGTTTCCGACGGTTCCGAAACCGGAACCAGGCGCGCGGCGGACATCTACCCCGGACCGCTGGATTCCGGCCCCCACGGCACGGTGGCAATGAAAGGCTTCGTCCTGTTCGCGGCCACCGACCCCACCCACGGACGCGAGTTATGGCGCAGCGACGGCACCGAGGCGGGAACAGTGCTTGTTAAGGATATCAATATCCGGCACCAGGTCAATCCCAGCTCGTCGCCGAAGGAATTAACCCCGGTGGGTCCCCTGCTGTTCTTTGTGGCAAACGACATTGAGCACGGCACGGAACTCTGGACCACAGACGGCACCGATACGGGCACCCGGCTCGTACGGGACATCTGCCCGGGCTCCCCCAGTTCGAATCCGCACTTCCTGAAAGAGTTCAACAGCCTGCTGTACTTCGCCGCCAATGACGGAAGCTTTGGGGAGGAACTCTGGTGCAGCGACGGCACGAAGGACGGCACGCGGATGGTCGCAGACATCAATTTTCGCGAGCAAAGCTCGGCACCGCGTGAACTGACGGTGGAGGGCCAGAAAACCCTTTACTTCGTCGCGTGCGCCGGCGCAGAGAAGGGAAACTGCATTTTCGCCGTCAATGGCGCGCGCGAATTGCGTTCCGCCGTCCAGACGGACCGCCGCCCCCCCCTGTGGAACCCGCGCGAACTGTGCGTCTGGAATGGTTGGCTCTACTTCAGTGCCGATGACGGCGTTCACGGGGAGGAACTGTGGCGCACCAATACGGAAGAAACCGCCATGGTGCGCGACATCGTTCCCGCACCCCTGCTTGGCGCCCTGCCGCACGGGTTGACCTCCACGCCCGAAGCCCTGTTCTTCAGCGCCGACGACGGCCTGCACGGCGACGAACCATGGTACTTGGACACCAGTCGGGAGATGCGTCTCGTTTGCGATGTTCGCCCCCCCGAAAGTCACCTTCCCTTCCGACGCTGAAGAGCATGACGCCTGCCCTGTCACCACGTTTCGACCGCCCGTCAATCCTCTTCTCCAATTCGGAATCGGCAAGCGTTGTTAAAGGAATATACAATCGTGGTGTATATTTCATAAACGGTCTATACACTTTGGCGTAGCACGCCAACGGCTGTGGCGAATCATCCTCCCATTTCTAACTTCGCCTTCGTGAATGGGTTACAACTCATTCAATTGGCCGCTCCACAACGATTCGGCGACTGGCACGATTCCTGCCTTGTCCATTTAACGAGCGTCTCTTGGGGCTTCCTCGCGAACTTGGAGGTCGGAACCCACAGAAAGAGGCGAAAGTCAACAGCGACACGCGGTCTTTTCGACGAGGAACGAACAGGTACGAACAGGAATGAAAGGTGAAGGAAGTATGAAACGAAGAACAAGGCACGCGATGACAACATGTTGCCAAGAAACGCAGGGGGCTGCAGGTTTCTTGACGACGCTCGACGGTCGCACGGCATCTCCGGTGAGGTCCATGGGGTCATCAACTTTGGCCATAAGGGGATATCGCGATGAGACAGCAAACACATAAGTTGGGTTCGCAAGTGAGAACAACCTCGCGTTTCCATGCGTGGTGGCTGGTCGTGCTTAGAGGGCACCGAATCAGGATGATGACTCAGGAGCCGCGGCGCGGCCTCTTGAGACGGCTTAGATATGTCACCACGTACCTGCTCGAGGAACCTCGATAGGGCAGGTGGCCCTTTCGGAGCAGGAGTTCCTGTACCGGCGGTTACGGACCCGCGCGACTTTCCTGTTGATTGAGTTCAGGGAAGACAATCGATGGCGGCGGACACGGGAAAGTGTTGCGGACGTGCCGGGGTTCTGGCAAGATAGCCTAAGGAGGCATGTTTGTGCTCTACCTTACGGTGAATACAGGCGGTCAGCGCGGCGCTTGCTGGCCGATCAGCGAAACGGCGCTCACCATTGGAAGGAACGGCGACTGCGAAATACGTGTCGTCGACCCGGTCATATCGCGTCGGCACTGTGAAGTCTGGCTGGACGACCGACGGGTGCGCGTTCGGGATCTGGGCAGCAGCAACGCAACGCTGGTCAACGGGCGCCCAATTCGGGAGGCCGCCCTCAAACCGGGCGACGAACTGGCGGTCGGAAGTACGACGTTCCTGCTGACAGAACGTGAATCGGATTCTTCCAATGCGGAGGATGAGGCGGGCGGCACAGCGGTCACTGTGGCCGCCCGAAACGGACTCTACAGCCGCGACACCTCCGCCGTGGGACTGCTGCGCGCCGACCCGCGGACGATTCATGAACTGTATGACCTCTTTGCGCTCGGGCGCATGCTGGGGGAGGTGAGCACCCTGCATGAACTCATTCCGCTGGTTGAGAGCGCCCTGGTGGAACACTTTCAGCCGGAGTCCCTCTGGATTGCCACTTGCCAAAAAGACGGCGACGAACTCTTCTTTCAGCCGGCCGAACACTGCGGCACACCCGCCGAGGCGCCGCTGGAGGCCATGCAGCGCTCGGCTCGGGAGCACGCGGGCATGCTCGTACCGCGCGTCCGGGTGGCGGGAGCCGGCCAAGTTTGCGAAACTGCAATGATCCTGCCCCTCATGCACGCCCTCGAGTGCGTGGGTTGCATCGCACTGCGGGGGCGCAGTCCGGGTCGGCTCTACACAGAACAGGACCTCCAGTTTGCCCTGGGCATAGCCGCCACAACGGCTCCGCATCTGCGCGCCGTGCGCCATGCGGAACAGGTGCGGCGTGACAGCGAACTGCAGCGCTTGGGGAGCATTACGTCCGGCCAGTTGCTCGGAGACAGCACCCCGATCAGGGAGGTGCGGGACCTGGTGCTCCGCGCGGCCGGTGTGCGCATCAACGTGCTCGTCCTCGGTGAGACCGGCACGGGAAAGGAACTGGTTGCACGGCTGATACATGATTTGAGCCCGCGGGCGGCAGGGCCGTACGTGGCGCTCAACTGCGCGGCAATCCCAAGAGAACTGTTCGAGAGCGAAATGTTCGGCCACGAGAAGGGCGCCTTTACGGGGGCAACGCAGCGGCGTATCGGCCGCTTCGAGGAGGCGCACGGGGGCACACTGCTGCTTGATGAGGTGGGCGATCTCTCTCCCGAGAATCAGGCGCGGCTTCTGCGCGCCGCGGAAACGGGTGTGTTCCGCCGTATCGGCGGCACACGTGACATCGCAGTTGATGTGCGCCTCGTGGCGGCCACGAACCGCACGCTCACACCGGATATGTTCCGGTCCGACCTCTTCCATCGGCTGAACGGTCTTACTATCACAATGCCGCCCCTGCGTGAGCATGTTGCAGACATTCCCGCACTTACGAACCATTTCCTCAAGAACTCGTCGCGGCTCGCTCCCGGTGGAGTAAAAAGCGTTTCTCCCGAAGCGCTTGAAAGCCTGAGCGTCTACGCCTGGCCGGGCAATGTTCGCGAACTGAAGGCGGCGGTGGAACGGGCAGTGATGTTCTGCGATGGTCCGGAACTTGTTCCGCGGCATTTTCATCTTTGCACCTGCCCCCCCGGCGATTCTGCGGCGCAGAGCGAGTTGCTCAGTCTCGCCGAGATCGAAAAAAGGCACATTATTGCAGTGCTTCACGCGAGCCGGGGCAATGTGAGCGCCGCCGCGCGCACCTTGGGAATCAACCGGGTCACGCTCTACAAACGCATCGCGGAGTATGGCATCCAGTAATGGCGGGCCTCTTGGCCGGATGGCGTGGTTTTCAACCGTATTGCCGGTTGGTCTCGCCTTTCCGCATTGTGAAATGCCTGGCTTACTGCCGGCTGCGGCCCTTCTTCACAATTTGTTCAAGGAGGCCCCGAAGCTCACGCGCTTTCTCGGGATTCTCTGACAGGAGATTCTTCGTCTCGGCGAGGTCCTTGTCCAGACGGAAAAGTCCGACGGGCTCCAGACCCTTCTTGGTGAGCAGTTTCCATGGCCCTTTGCGCAGGGCCAACTGGTCCGGACCGGAGACGTGCATCACGAGGGAATCACGGGAAGGATGGCCCGCCGTCTGGCCGAGCAGGGCGGGCAGCACGTTGAAACTGTCCGGACCGGCCTCTTTCGGCACGGAAGCCCCCGCGGCGGCGGCCAATGTTGACAGCATGTCCACGAGGCATATCAGTTCGTCGGAGGTGGTGCCGGGCTTTATGCAGCCGGGCCAGCGCGCAATGAAAGGTTCACGGTGTCCCCCCTCAAAGAGCGTGAATTTCTCACCGCGCAACGGACCGTTGGGCGGCTGCTTCCCATGCAGTTCATTGGTTCCGTCATCGTAGGTATCCTTGAGCGCGCCGCCGTTGTCACTGCTGACGATAAGCAGCGTGTTCTCGGCCAGCCCGAACCGGTCGAGCGCGGCGAGCACCTCCCCCACGCTCCAGTCAAATTCGTAAATCGCATCGCCGCGGGTGCCGCAATCGCTGGTGCCCTTGAAGCGCGGATGGGGCGCCATGGGTTCGTGGATGTCGTTCGTTGCGAAGTAAAGGAAGAAAGGCTTCTCGCGGTGGTGCTCGATAAACTCGACGGCCTTGCGCGTCAGCGTGTCGGCAATGTCCTCGTCAACCCAGCGGGCGGCCTTGCCGCCGGACATGTAGCCGATGCGGCTGATGCCGTTCACGATGGTTTGGGAATGGCTTCTGTCCGCCTTCATCTTCAGCAATTCGGGATGGTCCAGGCCGGTGGGCTCGTCGCCCACTTTTTCAGTATAACTCACCTGAATGGGGTCGGCCGGATCGAGACCAACCACCCGGTGACCGTCCACGAACACGCAGGGCACGCGGTCCCCCGTTGCCGGAAAGTAGAAGGCGTTGTCGAAACCCACTTCCACCGGACCGGGCATGACATCGCCGTTGAAGTCGACGGGATGTTCCCTGCTGCCAAGCCCCAAATGCCATTTGCCCACGAGCCCCGTGGCGTATCCCGCATCGCGCAGAATCGAAGGCAGCGTGGGCATGCCAATGGGGATGGACAGCGGCGCGACACCGCTGAGCACATGGTCGCCGTCGGGGTTGCGCCAGGCATACTGGCCCGTAAGCAGGCTGTAGCGCGTGGGCGTGCAGCAGGCGGCGGGGCTGTGCGCGTCGGTAAAGCGGACACCCTCCCGTGCGATACGGTCTGCGTTTGGCGTCTTGGTGATCGGCGCGCCGTAGCAACCGATGTCTCCATAGCCGATGTCGTCGGCGAGAATGAAGACAATGTTTGGGCGCGGCTTGGCGGGGGCCGTCTGTTCGGAACCGACCCCGGCAACCACGGCAACACCAAGGGCGCTTTGCGCCAGAAAGTCTCTTCTCGTCATAACGGCCTGTCTCCGACACTCCGTTGTTGCGTCAGGGAATGGCCTTTCCCGCAAGAACGACAGCCGGGGCGGCTGTCCCATATTGCCGGGCTCAAGCCTTTTTGACGCGCGGGCCTTTGGGGGTGTCCTCGATTACCCATCCCGCGGCGAGCACTTCGTCACGCAGACGGTCCGATTCGGCAAAGTTGCGGTCGCGGCGGGCCTGCTGGCGGGCCAGAACCTTGTCCATGATTTCGGCCGGAGCTTCCTCCTCCGTGGAGGGTGCCAGAATGCCGGTGACGGCATCCAACCGGTCCAGCAGGTCCAGGGCGTTCTGCGCGCCCCGCACGCCCGCGCCGCCCTCGTCCAGCGCCTTGTTCACGTCGCGGACAAAGTTGAACACCGCGCCCAGCGCGCCGGAGATGTTGAGGTCGCTGTCCATTTCGGCCTCAAATTCGGCACGGCACTTTTCGCACAGTTCGGCCAGATCCGCACCGTCACCCCTGACCTCGGCCAGGCGGATGCGGAAATCGCGGATGCGGTTGAGGGATTGTTTGGCGGCCTCGACCGCGTCGAAGGAGAAGTTGTTGGGCTGGCGGTAGTGCGTGGCGAGCAGCACCCAGCGGATGGCCACGGGGTCGATGCCTTTGCCGACAAGGTCGCGCAGCGTGAAGAAGTTGCCCAGGGACTTGGACATCTTGCGCCCTTCGACAACGAGGTGGGCGCAATGCAGCCAATAGTTTACGAAGGTTTTGCCGGTGGCGCATTCGGACTGGGCGATTTCATTTTCGTGGTGCGGGAAGATATTGTCGACGCCGCCGCAATGAATGTCGAAGTGCGGACCGAGATACTTGGTGCTCATGGCGCTGCACTCGATGTGCCAGCCGGGGCGGCCCTTGCCCAGTTCAGTCTCCCAATACACCTCCCCGTCATCCGCGTCCCAAGCCTTCCAGAGGGCGAAGTCACGGGCCTCCTCGGCCTCGTACTCATCGGCGTCCACCCGGCCGCTGGCACCGGACTGGAGTTGGCTCAGGTCCATGTGACCCAAGCCGCCATAACCGGGGAAACTGCCTATTTTGAAGTAAATACTGCCTTTATCCTCGTAGGTGTGTCCTTTGTCGCGCAAAACCTTGATCATTTCGACCATTTCGGGGATGTGGTCGGTGGCGGCGGGGTAAAGTTGGGCGGGTTTTATCTTCAGTGTCGCCACGTCCTCAAAAAAGGCGGCGGCGAACTTGGCGGTGAGCGCCTTGAGCGGTTGGCCCGTCTCACGGCAGGTGCGGATGAGTTTGTCCTCCACGTCCGTGAGGTTCATGATGTGCTTCACTTCGAAGCCCCGGTATTCCAGATAGCGCCGCAGCAGGTCCTCGAAGACATAGGCCCGAAAGTTGCCAATGTGGGCGAAGTTGTAGATGGTCGGGCCGCAGGTGTACAGGCCAACCTTACCCTCTTGAAGGGGTTTGAAGGGTTCCAAGGCTCGTGTCAGGGTGTTGTAAAAAGTCAGCGCCATGCTTCCAATCCTCCTGCAATGCATGCCTCAACCGAGAAGCCGTAAACCCCCATACATTAGCATATTACCCTGTTGGAATGAGAGTTGACGGTGCCGCGGTAAAAATCTGACTTTTACCCCCGGTTTTGTGTATACTACGCGCCCTTTGGCAGGAGAACCCTGTCCACCAATGGTTTGGCGGATACGGGAGCGCCCTGTTAAGCGCCGCTATTACGGCGAAGGAACGCAGTTGTGGCCGAGTTTGCAGAACGCACATCGAAAGCCCTGGTGGAATCCGGGACTGAGCTGGCACCCAAGTTTGACGCCGACGGGCTGATGCCCGCCGTGGCGACGGACCATCTCACCGGCGAAGTGCTGATGCTGGCATACATGAACGCCGAAGCCCTAAAGAAGACGATGGAACTGGGCGAGGCCGTCTACTGGAGCCGCAGCCGACAGGAAATGTGGCACAAGGGCGCGACGAGCGGGCTGGTGCAGAAGGTGCACGAGATCCGCATCGACTGCGACCAGGACGCCATCTGGCTTCGTGTCGAGGCGGTCGGCGGGGCTTCGTGCCACACGGGCTTCCGTTCGTGCTTTTACCGTGCGCTGCCCGTCGGTGAGGCGGCCAGGGACGGCTACACACTGACCTTTATGGAACAAGAGAAAGCCTTTGACCCGGAAAAGGTCTACGGCAAGAAATAACCGTTTAACCACGCGACTACAAAGCGACAGGAGAATTAGACATGGCAGCCAAGGGAAACCGCGAGAACATCATTCTGGACTGCACGGAAGCGCCGGGCACCTCCCGCTACACGACTTCCAAGAACAAGCGCAACCATCCGGAACGGCTTGAGATCAAGAAGTACAATCCGACCCTGCGCAAGCACACGATCCACAAAGAGAAGAAGTAGTCCCTCGCCCCCATCGACGATCATCACCGGAACGGCGCTCCACGGAGTGCCGTTCCGGTGCTTTTTTGCCTTCCCCCACGGAAGCAACCCCGCCGAAACCGGCCCCTCACTTGCGTTGTCTATTCTCCAAGCTGAAGGACCGGACCGACAAGGGTTTTGCCCATGGCAACACATGTGGTCACAGGGGCGTTTGGATATACGGGGAAATACATCACGGAGCGGTTGTTGGCTGCGGGGGCGAATGTGCGCACGCTCACCAATTCGCCGCACCGGGCTAACCCCTTTGGCGACCGCGTGGACGCGCATCGCTTCCATTTTGACCAGCCGGACCGGCTGGC
>CAIJOU010000638.1 GCA_903822375.1 Candidatus Hydrogenedentota bacterium | reverse complement strand
GTGCGGCCGCGCCGCCGCCAGCGCGCGCGCAAAGAAGTAGCCCACCGCGCTGGTGGAGCACGCCACCGCGGCCGAGGGCGCCCGCCACTCCGCGCGGCCCGCAAACTCAAGCTGCGTCTCGTTGAACACGCGCGTGCCGCCCGGCGTCGTCATGAACCGCACCGACGTCGCCGCCAGCGCGTCCGCCGCCGCGCACTCCGCCTCCCCGTCCCAGGCCTGCGCCGCGTGCGCGCGGCGTGAGAGGCAGCGTGTCAGGGGCAGCGACTACAGGCGCCTGCGTGCGGGTAAACAGCGGGCAGGGGGCGCGCGCCGTTGCCGTCGTGAGGCCCATGTTGGACTGCCCGCTGGCGAGCCACACCTCGCCGATGAGCACGTCGCGCAGGCGCAGCTCGCCCGGCGCGAGCGGCGCCGCGGGCAGCAGGGGCGGCGGCGCAGCGGCGGACGTGTTAGCCACCTCCTCCGGCGTGAGCAGCCGCACGCGCGTCACTTTTCCGGAGCGCATCATCACCAGCGAGAAGAAGCGCGGCAAACACGTGCCCGTAGAGGTGCCCACCCACGTGGCCGGCATCCTGGACTTTGCCAACGGCGCCGTCGGCACCATGGTCACCAGTTTTGACGTGTGGCGCGGCAGTTGCCCCTGTATCGAGATACACGGCACGCAGGGCTCCCTGAGCGTGCCCGACCCCAACAGTTTCGGCGGGCCGGTGCGCGTGTTCCGCGCCGGTTATGATGACTGGAAGGACGTGCCGCTCACGCACATCTACGCCGAGCAGTCCCGCGGGCTGGGCCTGGCCGACATGGCCGTGGCCATCCGCGATAATCGGCCGCACCGCGCCAACGGCGTGCTGGCCTACCACGCCCTGGACATCATGCACGCCTTCCACGACGCATCGGACGCCGCCGCGCGCGTGACCCTGGCCAGCACCTGCGAGCGTCCGGCGCCGATGGCAACGGATTTGCGCGAGGGTGTGGTCTAAGGCAACTCGGGTGCCGCCACCATTTCCAACATCGAAACTTGGCTGAAGTTGTCGGACCGATGGCTGGAAATGGTTGCAGTCCCCTTGCGGCGCACACCATCCACAAGGGGACTGGCACCTGTTCCCGCCCATGACTTGATGTGTTTATTCGCGACTCGAACCGGGAACAGGTGCCTGTACCCGTGTCCGCGACACATTGGGCTGCGGGAAAAAGTATATACGAAAAACATGCGGCGGGAAGCATCCTTGGGACGCTTCCCGCCGCGTTTGCATGCGGAGTCTGCTGGCGTCAGCCCTTACTTCTTATCTTTCTTGGGCTTCTCGGGCGGCGGAACGAACCGGCCGGCCGGGTGATCGTAGTCATTCTTTTCATAGTCGCGGTACTTCGGCGGGATCGGGTTCATGCTGCCGTTGGCGAGCCAGGCCAGTTTCCCGTCCATCAGCAGCCCGGCGACCTTCTTGTAGCTGCGGTTGTGGTTGCTCTTGACCGCCTTGAAGTTGCCTTCAATGCGCTTGCGCGCCTCGCGGCAGTACAGGTCGGCCAGTTCCTGCGGCGTATCGTCCGCCGGGTTTTCGCACAGCATGTGGTCGGCGTACGAAAGCGTGGCCGCCATCACAAAGAGGTCCGTGCCGATGTCTACGAAGTTGCCCAGGATCAACTGCTCGTATTCCATCTTCGGGCCAAACTTGGCCATTGTGAAGAAGAGGTTCCGGGCCAGGCGCTTGCAGGTCTTGGCGGCGAAGGCAAGGTGGCCGCGGTTCGCGCCGTTCAGCTTGCGCGCCGTGGGGGCGCCCGCCGGCATGAACACCTTCGGCAGCCAGGTCATGTAGAAGGAGGCCGCCTTCATGATGAGGGAAATCTTGCCCTCCTTCTGGCCCGGCTTGGGCATCATGATCGGCATCACCAGCTTGAAGTGCGTGTCCAGCGCCTCGCGCGCCATGATGAGGTGCATGACCTCGGACGACCCCTCGAAGATGCGGCCGATGCGCATGTCGCGCAGCGTCATTTCAAGGCCGCAGGGGCGGTCGCCGCGCTCATACAGCGACAGCGCGGTCTCGTAGCCGCGCCCGCCGCGCACCTGCACGTAGTCGTCCAGCATCTTCCACAGCGTCTCGGAGCAGTAATACTTGGCCGCCGCCGCCTCGAGGCGGATGTCGGCGTTCTTCTTGTCCGCGAAGGCGCAGGTCAGATAGACCATGCTCTTCATCGAGAACAGGCTCGCCGCATAGTTGGCGATCTTCTTGGAGATGGACTGGTGCTTGCCGACCGGCTGGCCCCACTGCACGCGGCCGGTGGTCCACCATTTGCAGTCGTCAATGTAGGCCATGCCCGCGCCAAGGCCCGCCGCCGGCAGGCCGAGACGGCCCACGTTCAGCGTGGACAGGGCGATCTTCAGGCCCATGCCCGGCTTGCCAATCAGGTTTTCCGCGGGCACCTTGACGTCCTTGAACGTCAGCGCGCCGTTGGCGATGCCGCGCAGGCCCATGAAGCGGCAGCGGCGCACGCGCTCGACGCCCGGCATGTCGGTCTCGACCACGAAGGCCGAAATCTGCGGAATGGACTTTCCGTTCGGCAGCACCTTGTCCGGCGTCTTGGCCAGCACCACGATCAGCGTGGTCAGCTCGTCCATGCCGTTGGTGCACCACAGCTTGTCGCCGTTCAGGGTGTAGTACTTGCCGTCCTCGCTCGGGACGGCGAAGCTCACCATGCGGGCCGGGTCGGAACCCACGTCCGGTTCGGTCAGCGCAAATGCGGAAATCTCGCCCGCCGCAAGGCGCGGCAGCCATTTCTTTTTCTGCTCTTCCGAGCCGAATTCCTTCAGCGGCTGCGGCACGCCGATGCTCTGGTGCGCCGACAGATAGGTGACGGTGTTGGAGCAGTAACTGCCGACCAGCCCCAGCACGCGGGCGTAATTCGTCACCGACATGCCCAGACCACCGTACTCCTTGGGGATCTTCATGCCGAAAAGGCCGATGGAGGCAAGCGCCTTGAGCGCCTCCTTGGGGTACTCGCCGTCCGCGTCAATCTGGAAGGGATCGACGTTGTTTTCGAGAACCTCGCGCACCTTCTCCATGTAGTCGTCACCGATTTTCTTGTCTTCGGCGGGCTGTGCCGGGAACGGGTTGAGCAGGTCCCAGCGGAAATTGCCCTTGAACATCTCGGCGGTAAAGCTTACCGCATCCCATTCGGCCTGGCGGGCGTCTTCCGCCATCTGCATTGCTGCATCTTTTCCCTTGTCATCAGCCATGTCACGTTCCTCGCTTCGGGTTGAAATTCATATACCGACTGACCGGTAGAATTGACAATAACGCGATATCGTACCACGTTGCGAGCGTCACTGCAACGGATATTTTTCAGAATTATCG
>CAIJOU010000637.1 GCA_903822375.1 Candidatus Hydrogenedentota bacterium | reverse complement strand
TTGCGGACATTGTCCGCCTGGCGGCCGGCCGGCTCAAGCCGCCAAATCTTTACTTAGCCACTGTCCAAGAAATGGGGGTAACTTCACCGCCTTATCCAGCCGCGCGCCCGCTCAGCACGGTGGACGTGCTTCCCGGCGTGGCACCGCTGCCGGGCAGCTATCCCACCTACGACCCCTGGCCGGGCGGCGATCCGCTCCATCAGGACCCGCGGCTTGCCTACATCGACCAGGACATCCACCTCCAGCGCGAGGGCTATGACCTGATCGCCAAGCGCGCCCTCGATGTGAGGGTCCGCGAGTGGCTCAATTATCCGAAGGTTCTGTCGATCATCCCCCAGCCCACGGTGGGCGGTTTCCAGACATTTGAAGTTACCTTCACCCACGCGGTGACGGGGGTTGACGCGGGGGATTTTGACGCGTTTGTCGCGACCAAGTCGGGGGAGAAATCCACAAAGATCGCCGGCGTTCAGCAGGGCGCCAACGCGTCCGTATGGACTGTGACGGTGAATCTGCAGGGTATGAGCGGAAACGTGTACCTGAAAGTTCTTGACGACGACACGATTGTGCGCGCTGACAATGGCGTGCCGCTTGGCGGCGAGGGCGACAACAACGGCTTCTTCAACTACAACGGCACCTATGCCTTCCAGGACATGGTGCGGCCCGGTGACAGCGATTTTAACGGTTCGCTAAACTACTTGGACATTGCGTTTCATCCCTATCTTGCCGAATTGCTGCCCACGATGAGTTTCAGTCCGATGCGGTTTGACGCCAACGGCGCCTTCTTCGCGGACGGCGGCAGCCTTGAAGATCCCTATGTGATTCCGGGAAACACCATGCTGGAGTCCTATGAGTTTGCGCTTATCACCCACATGCTCAACCATCCCTCGCTGAACCTGTCCTCGCGCGGCGGGCCAAAGGCCGCCGACGTAATCGCTGCCTGGCAGAATAACATTGGCCAAATACAGAACACCCTGGGCGGTATAGGCAGTATCGGCGACATTCTTCTTCCCGGGCTTGACACGCTGCTTGCGGGGTATATGACACTGGGAGACCCCAACTCGGTCTTCCTTGCGACAACCCTGGTTACGCTGTTGAATCAGGTGGATAATTTTCCAACGCAGGTGGGTTCACTTGATCCGAGTGCCTATACAGGATTTCCCGCCGCTCTTGCGCCCAGCGCCGACCCGGACGGGGATGGATACACCAACGAGCAGGAATATGCATACTTTCTGCCGGATGGACCGGAGGCCTATGCGAACGCGGCTCTCGACCCAACGTTAACTCCGAGGACAGGCGAGGGCCTGTTCAAGGCCGGTGCCAGCACGCGCCTGCCGCTGTTGGTGCATCCGTCATGGGACGGCACAATCCAGTGGTACCACGACGGCAAGCCGGTGAGTGACGGCGCCAAAGTGCTTGGCAGTCACATGCGCTGCCTTGTCCTTTCCCCGCTGGAAGTGGCCGATACAGGCAACTATACCTGCGTCTACCAGACAGCCACCGGCTCGGGAAGCGGACGTACATACACCAACCACACTTACGGTCCCATCAGTGTGCGTGTTGGTGAGAATCTGCCCGTTGTCACACCTTTGGGCTTGGCGCTGCTGGCCGGTGCCGCCGGATTTGGCGGCGTTTCGGCATTGCGCCGCCGCCGCCGCTAGGTTCAAACTGATGCCCGGTTGATTCAGGGGCCGCCGGATTATTCCGGCGGCCCCTTGTCTTTAGCCCGGTTTCGGGGCGCTGCAATAATGGCACTTTCCACGGCAATCAAAAGCCAGCCCAGCATAATGCGGAACGGCTCTCAACTTGCGGTTGCGAATCGCCCGGATGGAAATGCCTCCACCCTTGCCGGAAGGGACATTAATTGCGTGCGACCCAGTATTGATTGGCATCGACATCGGCGTCGGCGGGACCGGAGAATATGAAGGTCTGACCTGAATTCTCATATTTGACCGGTTCACCGGACAGAGGCTCCCTTGGTATCTGCGGCAAAGGAAACGGCGTCAACTCCGACAGTGTTTGCGGATAGGCGCCATGTTCACGTTTCCAAGCCTTAAGCGCGAAAGCCAACCGGGCGATATCGGCGCTTAGTGCCTCGCGTGCGTGCTGCTTGTATGACACGATGGCGCTGTCGGAGAACTTGTTTGCCCAGTAACCGGCGATTCTATGCTGCCGAATCGGCCCGAGTTGGGCCGATGTTTGCCACGGTGGCCGGTCGAGCAACGGTATGATCAGCTTCGAAAGGGTGAATGCCCCGCGTCCAGTGAATGCAAAACCGATGTCCACCGGCTTTGGATACCCGCGAGAATCGGACTCTTCGCCGATTTCGATGCGTGCGGCATTAAGCCGGAACGCCTTCGCAAGTGGGTCGTTGGGCTTGCGTGTTTCGAGAGCGGCCAGTATCCGGTCCTGCACAGCCTGGTCAAGGGGGCCGGCATCCGCCAATCGCCAAAGCACGAGATCGAGTGTCTTGTCAGCGAGATTTCGCTCGACCTGCCCATAGATGTGCGGCCACTCCGCCAGCATGGCGGCAAGCGTGTATCCGCTGATAAGCGTATCTGCCGCGCGCGTTGATTCGCCCCCAAGCACCTCGCAGGAGGCCCGGCCCGCAAAGAAGGTTGCGACACCCACCATGTTGGCCTTGCGCGGATTGTGGTAGACGTTTAGGGCCTCGGAGCAGAGTCCCAACTTCAGTCCGGCTTCAATTTCCACCAACGCCCTCAGATTCAGCAAATAAGGGCACAGGCGGTCGAGCATGTCCTGCCTCGAGCAGGTGGCAAGGTCAACCGGAAACAGAAATGGGTTGTTCGCATGACGGAACAAATCGTCCCTCGCGAGCTGGCGAATCCGTTTCAGATTGGCCTCGGTGAGTTCGCCTGGAGTTTCAACACAGCTGGTGACGAGAAGCTGTGTGGCCCTGAAAGTTGGACCGTTGCACCACTCCAGGAGCGATGAAAAGCGCCACTCTTTATTCAGAATGCCGTTTGGGAGCGCCGATTCACGGGCCTTTTCGAATTCGGCACTGCGGGCCTCTTTTTCCAGCCGGCCTTCCTTGATGGCCTCCTGCAATTCGAGGGTATCCCCTGATTTCGGCAGGGTGTACGCGACAACGATTAGAAATACAAGTGTGCCAACAATAAGAATGAAGACAACATACGCCCCTCGCCGGATGTGTCTTCTCTTTCCGCCTTCTTGCATTCCCATACACGACACCCCTCTCTGTGAAAAGCAACTCCTCGTGCGCCCTTGACCGAACTGATGCGGACCGCAGAATGGACAAACGTTCTTTGCATGTACCTGAGAACGGCGATTGCTCTCTCAACTGCCTTGCACTTCGTGGACTGCATGGACCCTGTGGACGAAACTGACTCCGTGAACGTCTTCTGGATGTCGACAATTATCACCACGTCCGACTACTTCGCCGAAATCTACGTCACCCCGGCGCTCCCGCGCTTCCTGCACAGGTGACCGACCGCCGCGGTCTTGCCAGCCATGCCGCAAGTGTCGGGGGCCCTAGGCCGCATGCAGGCCGCCAGGATATTGCTGCTCAGCAGTTCGCGATACGGTTCCGATTGCGCCAAACACCAAGGGCTTCGGCCTGACGGATAAGTTCGTCGCGGAAATCGGGGTGGGCGATGCTGATCAGACGTTCCGCCCGTTCCCAAAGGTTGCGTCCGCGCAGATTGACCATGCCGTGCTCGGTACAGATGTACTGAACACAGGACCGGGGCGTGGTGACGGTCGCGCCCGGAGTCAGGATGGGCAGAATCCGGGAGACGCGGCTGCCGTCCGCCTTGGTGTAGGTCGAGGGACTGCAGAGAATGGCCTTGCCATCGCGCGCCTGCTGCGCGCCAAGGATGAAGTCAAGCTGGCCGCCGGTTCCGGAACGGACATGGGTGCCGATGGACTCGGCATTCACCTGCCCCGAAAGGTCAATCTCCAGAAAGGCGTTTACACTGACAAAGCCGTCGTTTTGCCGGATGACTGCAGGGTTGTTGGAGTAGGTCGATGAGGTCATGTAAAGGTCAGGACAGTCACGTATGAAGTCATGGAGTTCAGGCGAGCCAAAGGCGATGCTGGACACGATCTTGCCGGGGTTCGTGGTCTTCCTCGCTCCGGTGACTTTGCCGGCCTTGTAGAGGCGCATGATTCCGTCACTGAAGAATTCGGTGTGAATGCCGAGTTCGCGAAGGTCCGTTTCGGCGATTAGCGTGGCCACCGCCTCGGGTACCGCACCATAGCCAATCTGGAGGCACGACCCGTCGCGAACCACGCTGAGCACGTGTGCCGCCATCTTCTGGTCCTCATCGGAAATGGGGGGGATGGGAAGCCCAAGCATGGGGGGATTGTCACCCTCGATGACGTGCTTCACTTCCGATATATGGATGCGGCGGTCTTCGGAACCGCGGATCGGGAAATAAGACTCGTTGATTTCCGCGAAGAACACGCCGGAGGCTGTCGCCACCGTCTTTGCGAGGGCCGGTGAAGGGCAAAAATGGAGATAGCCCTCGTCGTCGGGCGGGCTGACCATGAACGCGGCCACATCAAAATGCAGGTCTTTGCGGCGGATAAGCGCTTCGAAGAACGACAGCGGCGCCGGCGTAACCGTCCGCTGCTTTTCAGGAACCATCAGTTCGACAGGCCCGCAGAACAGGGAATCGAGCGTAAAGGTGGCCCCTTCAGGGTCGGCCATGAACACTGAGCAGGGCGGCGCCAACCTCAGTTCGCTGCGGATCGTGACGTTTTCGAGTTCTCCGGCCCGGTGCGCGAGTGCGGCATCGAGGTAGCGCGAGGAGGCTGTAAAGGCGTAGTAGTCCACGGTGTCATTGGACCGCACCATGGCGGCGGCATCGGCGGCAGAAATGATCTTACTGCGATATTCACTCATGACGTCGGACATTTGGGAACTATTCCTTTCCACCAGATTGCCGGGGCCTGTTCTCGGCATGCCACCTTCGCCGAAGTTCTTCTTCAAACCACCAAGGGGAGAATACTGCTATTATGCGGTACGCGGCCAGACAGGTCAAGGAAACTTCTGCGTTTGGGGCGTTCGACGAAAGTTGACTTGGATGGAAAGGTAGAAATACCATGGTGCGTCCCTTGTTTGTGCCGGTGCGCCAGTTCGGGTACTCGTCTCTGGACAAGCGTCTTCAATGCTTTCTGGCTGCCTGCTCCCCATGAACAACGCGGGCATGTGCTTTGTTTGGCTGCGGTTCTCACGGAACCGCGCGTAATGGGAAACACAAAGGAGTGGCCGTCATGGCATGGTGGAAAAAGACCCTAATTGGTTTGGTTGTGTTCATGGTCCTTCTGGCGGGCGCCTTCGTGCTGTTCATCGGCCCCTGGCCGACCTATACGGCAAGTTTCGAGGGGACGGGCTATTTCACGGGCGACCTGGCCCGCATCGACAAAGCGGTGCAGCAATGCACGATTACCGACAAACCGGGTGAGTTGAAAGTGGGCTGGGGAACGGCCTCAATAACGCCGCCGCCCGGCACACCGATGGCGGGCTACAGCGCGCGAAAGAGCAAGCCGGCGACGGGTGTGCACGATGACGTCATGGTCAAGGCGGTTGCATTCAGTGACGGCACCGACACGGCCGTGGTGGTCGGTGCGGACATGCTGCTCATTCCGCCCAACGTGGCCGATGCGGTCCGCGCGGCGGTAGCGAAGGAAACGCCGCTGACCGCCAACAACATTTTCTTCACGGCGAGCCATTCGCATGACAGCGTCGGCGCGTTCATGCCCGGGCTGATTGCCGCCATATCCTTCGGAAAATACAATCCCAATATTCCACCGATGCTGGCCAAGGCCTTCACAAGCGCCGTCCTGGACGCGTACAAATCGATGGAACCGGCCAAGTTCGCCCATGGCGACATTGACGCACACCAGTACATCCACAACCGCACGCGCAACGCCGGTGTGGACCCGGTTCTGAATTGGATGCTGATCGAAAAGGCCAACGGCAAGCGCTGTTACATGATGCGGTTCTCCGGTCATCCGACCATCCTTGACGACGACAACATGCTGATCTCGGCCGAGTATCCCGGATATCTGCAGAGGGCGGTGGAGAATGCCACCGGCGCGACCGCCGTTTACCTGGGTGGGGCTGTGGGCAGTATGAGCCCGAGCGCACCCGATGCCCCGACACCGTTTGAGAAATGCGAGGCCATGGGGAATGTGCTGGCCAAACTCGTGCTGGATGCTTCACAGAATCCCAGCTTCACAAACAGCGCGGATGTCGCCAGCATCAGCATTCCCATCGATCTTCCGCCGCTGCAGGTGCGGCTGTTCAGCACAAAATGGCGCCTGTCGCCGCTGTCGCGGTTCATCACCGGCCTCCACACCACCGGTTGGATGAGTGCGGTCCGGGTGGGTGACGCGGTCTTCGTGAACGCCCCCGGCGATTTCAGCGGAGAGATTGCCAGCACCTGGCGTGATTGGGCCAAGCCCAAAGGCATCGACCTGTGGGTGTCCGGCTTCTCGGGCGAGTATATCGGCTACATCTCCCCTGACCGCTACTATGGCGAAGTCTTGGACTCGAAAGGCAACATGGCCTACGAAACGGGCCAGTTATCCTGGGCAGGACCGCACATGGAAGGCTTCTTCACGGCGCTGATGCAGCACATGGTCGATGACATGGGAACGCCCGCGAAGAAATAGGAATGGTGGCCTCAGTTTACGCAAGTCTTGGCGCCTCCATGGCTCTCCCCGTCGCCATGCATTGCCGCATTCAGACGCCATAAGGCGGGTGAAGCTCCGGCACGGGACATGCCGCGTTCGGAGGTGCCCCCCACTGACAAACGCGGACCTGTTTCTCCCTCATAGAAACCGCTAAGACGTCCCTGAACACCCGGAGATGAAGTCAGGTGCCTGTGATGAGATCGGCGCTGATGCGGCCCGATTCGTATATGGTGGGCAAACCGCTGCCGGGGTGCGTGCCGCCACCGACCAGATAGCAATGTGAGACTTCCTCAAAACGGTTTCGGGGCCGGAAATAGAGCATCTGTCCGAGGGTGTGGGCGAGATTGAAAGTGGCTCCGTAGTGAACCCCCTCGTTTGCCCAGTCCAGCGGCGTAATCATGCGCTCCACCTCAATATGCTGCTCGATATCCGTCATGGATGTCCGCGACTTGATGGTGTTGAACACCCGGCTGCGCACGGTGTCCTTTATGGCCGTCCAATCGACCCTGTGGGTGTTGTTCGGCACGGGCACCAGCACATACAGCGCGGATTTTCCCGCCGGGGCCAGAGTGGGGTCGCTGACGCTTGCGTTGCGCACATAGACGGACAAGTCTTCGGAAACGCGCCCGTGCACGGCGATGTCCTCAATATTCTTCCGATAGTCAGCCGCGAAAAGAATCTGGTGGTGCGGCTCCGGATAGACTTTGTCCAGACCGAGATACAGCATAAAAGTCGAGCAGGAATACTTCATGCGCTGAAGCCGGGCGGGTGTGTACTTGCGCAGAACACCGGGCTCAAAAAGCGTGGACATGGCATGTCCGAAATCGGCGTTGATTACCACCTCGTCCGCGTCTATTCGCTCTCCAGTGTCCAGTTCAACGCCCACCGCCCTGCCGGCCCGCACGAGCACCCGCTTCACGGGGGTTTCGGTGCGTATTGTGCCGCCGTTCTCCTGCAACACCCTGGCCATCGCCTCCGAAATACGGCTGAGCCCGCCGCGCACATGATGGATGCCGAAGGCATGCTCAATATAAGGAATGATGGTAAAGGCGGCCGGACACTGCCAGGGAGACATGCCGAGGTACTTGGCCTGGAAAGTGAAACACACGCGCAGCCGCTCACTGGCAAAATAGCGTCCCAGATTCGCGAACAGCGACTTGCCGATGGACAGGTGGGGCAGGGCGTTCCGCATATCCTTTGCGTACATGGCGGAAAAGCTGGAGTAGTCCTTCTTCAGGCAGGGAATCATCTTTTCATAGCGGACGCGCTCGGCGCGCATGAAGGCGTCCAGCCCCTGCTCTTCCCCCGGAAAGAGCCGCGCAATCTGTTGTTTCAGCCGTTCATGGTCCGTGGTGATTTCAATGCGGTCTTCCCCAAAATTCAGCACGTACATCGGGTCAAGGGGGGCAACGTCGAGGTAATCGTCGATCTTCTTGCCGGCCAGTTCAAAGACCTCATCCAGGATGTATTTCATCATGAGAAAGGTCGGCCCGACATCGAAAACAAAGCCGTCAATTTCCAGGGTGCGGTTGCGTCCGCCCACCCGATCATCCTTCTCGAAAAGCGTGACGTCACAACCCCGGCGGGCGAGGATCATCCCCGCCGTCAGTCCTCCGGGCCCCGCTCCCACAACAACAACACGTTTGCGCGCCATGATCAAGCCCTCTTTGTTCGGAACGTAGTGTACCGAAGTGTGCAGAAGAACGCCACCTGCAGTCGCATACTGAGTTTGCATGGGACCGCCGGAGCCCATATCATGCGGGAATAATCGGGAGCATATGATTATGTCGTGGACAAAACTGTTGGTGATCGCCGTTGTTCTTGGAGGGCCGGTGTGGGCCGATGAGCCATTCGATTACTTTGACAATTCATGGAGTGTAATCGGACTCAAGGACTATGCGCGGGGCACACGAATCACGCCGGACAACCGGCTCATGATCGGCGCCTCCGTCGGAACCGGCGAAAACGAGGCGGACAAGGCAAGCGTGCGGATACGCTTCGGCAGGGATTTGACTCCCCTGGGCCGGGAGCAGACGAAGCGCTTGATGGACGGCTGGCTGCCGGTGAACCTGCTGACTGCCCAATACGGTCCCGTTCGCTACGAATTTACGCTGTGGGCGACGCCGCTGCCTTCAGTGAAGGATTGGCGCAAGGCGTTCGACTGGCCCGTTGAGGGCGACAATTTCCTGAACTGGATCGCCGTGCGGGTGGTCAATACCGGCAACATCGCGTACGAGGGCAAACTGCGTTTCGAACAGGCGGGGCCTTACAAAAAATCCGGCCATCCCGTGCCCAGTCTGGCAGCGCCCCGCGAATTCTCATGGACCTTGGATCCGGGCAAGGCGGAGGAATGCTTTATCGCGATTCCATGGGAGCCGGTCGAAGGCGCTGACTATACTCATGAAGACGCGAAGTTCTGGCTCGAACGCACCGTCCAGTACTGGCGTGGCATCATGGCCGATGCTGCCTCCATCAGCGTTCCCGAAGAGAAAGCCGCACAGGCGCTTCTGGCCGCGCATGTATGCCAGTTGATTGCGAGCGACCACGGCGAACTTCACGGCGGCGAGGGCTTCTACGACGAATTCTACATTCGCGACGGCGCCTATCAGATTATGGAACTGGAAGAGGCCAACCTGCGGGATGCGGCACGAAACGCAATAAAGGCGTATACGGCGCACCAGCGCGAGGACGGCCGTTTTGAATCGCAGAAGAACCAGCTCGACGCCAACGGACAGGCGCAGTGGGCGCTTTGGCAGTATTGGAGATCAACGGGGGACCGGCAATGGCTTGAGGGGGTCTTTCCCCAAATGCGCCGAGCCGCCGACTGGACCATGCAGGCGCGGCGGAGTGCCCCCGCGGATTCGCCTTTTGCGGGCCTGCTCCCCGCCACGCCCGCGGACGGGGAATCGCTTTGGGACGGCACGCACCATATCGTCGGGTACGATCTCTGGAACCTGCGGGGGCTGCTTTGCACGGCCGATGCGGCCGGCGCGCTGGGGAAGACGGAAGAGGCGAATCTGTTGCTGAAGGAAGCCACGGCATACCGCGACGCCATCGACAGGGCCTGTGAACATACCGGACTCCCCCACTTTCCGCCAAGCTGGGAAAAGGAGGGAACGCACTGGGGAAACACGGAAACGCTGTGGCCGACGCCCATCTTCCCCGCCGACGATGCCCGCGTCACGGCGTCGATGAAAGAGGTCCGCGAAAACCATCTGGGCGGTTTCGCGGAAGGCACAATCCGCTGGACAGACGGCAAGATTGAGCCGGCCATTCACCCGTACATGTCGGTGTACACCACCATGGCTTCTTTGGTGCGCGGCGAGGATGAAAAGATTGTTGACGAGTTTTACTGGTATCTGCTCCATTCGACGGCCACGCAGGCGTTTCCGGAAGGGATTTTCTTCAAGCGCCGCTTTGCCTGGAGCAACACCATTCCGCACGGGACCGGCGCGTCCAACTATGCGCTGCTCCTGCGGCACATGCTTGTCCACGAACAGGACGGGGAACTCCACCTGCTCAAGGCCATACCGGATTGGTGGCTCGACAGCGGCAACGAGATTGCCGTGGAGCGGGCCGCAACGCATTTCGGGACAATGGGTTTCAGGCTGCGTGGAACCGCGCAGGGGGTGCAGTTAACGCTGGACCGACCGCAACGGGAGGTCCCGAAACGGATCGTGCTGCATCTCCCCCGCTCGCGCCCGCTTGAGAATGCCTGCCCGGGCGTGGAGGTGGTTGTACGGGACAATCAGGCCGGGCGGCTGGACTTCGCTGGCATCGTCGCGCGATACCAGGAAACCCGGCAGTAAACGCCGCCCGCGTCCCGCCCGAGACAGGACGTTGTGGCACCCTCAGACCAC
>CAIJOU010000636.1 GCA_903822375.1 Candidatus Hydrogenedentota bacterium | reverse complement strand
CGGAACTGGGAGGAGACCTGCGGTCGGAAGCGTGGCGTGGTCGGGAAACCGCGCCACAACCACGGTGTATTGGGATAGCATGCGACGGGTAAAATGAGGACCTGTCTGACATCATCACGGTGACTGAGGTGAAAGCCAAAAAGCCCGAATACTTCCAGTTGGAATTAGAGGCGCTAAAGGTCCTGGGCGGTTGGTCCGCTGACTGCGCCGAGGTTGCGCTTGGGGTCTTTGAAGGACACGTTCCTTCAGACCTTCGGCCCCGCGCGGCGATTGAAGGCATCCGCGTCTTCGCAGCCGGGGGAAAGCGAACCGCACGGTTGCGTTCTCTTGCCCTGTCGGCATTTTCCGCCGCACGTGAAGCAAACAACCCCGCCGCAGCCGCTGCCGCCCGCGCCGCCGGCCTTGCCGCGTCAAGCGCCTACACGCATCCTTTGGTGGATGTGCAACAGACCAAGCATGTTCTGGGTCCGGCAGCTTACGCTGCTTTGGCCCTTGAGCTTAACCATGGCGGCGATTCAACAGCCGGCGACAGTGTGGTTCTCTGGGCCGTCGCGCGCGTCCCGGATGAATTGCGCGACATCCTGCGGCATATGCCAAGTAGGCAGCACGGGAAGACCAGGCTGGATACGCTCCTGTATGCGCTGGATGCGGGCATCCGTAGCGGAACAACGGGTGCCGTGTTCAAAGAAACGGCTCCCGGATGGGGTAAACCGGGCGCTTCCCCTTCCCCGTTTTGACTGGCGCTGATTATGCCGGATGTGCTCTTCGTTGTCGCCGACCGGCATGCCTGTCCCGAAATGTCGGGCCGGCACGTGCGGCGTCTTCGATTCCGGGTTTTCTGACGGTCTTCGAATTAGGTTCGGTCCTGTCCGCGTTTTGCACTGGGGACGGGGCATTGTTTACCATGCCCTCTGTAAAACAGGTCCTCAACCGGATAATCTGATTCACCCATGAACACCGCACAGATAATGGAATTGTTACAGCTCGTGGCCGCGGGCGGCGCCTCTCCCGAGAGCGCGCTGGAACGGCTGCGCTCGCTACCCTTTGAGGATCTTGGCTTCGCCAAGGTCGACCACCACCGCCCGCTGCGCAAGGGCTATCCCGAGACGATCTTCTGCGAGGGCAAGACCCCCGACCAGATTGTCACCATTGCCAACCGCATGCGCGAGCACGGCAGCAACGTGCTGGGCACCCGCTGCAAGCCGGCGGCCATGGAGGCGGTGCTTGCGCAGTGCCCGGGCGCGGTCGAGCATGAGGCGGCCCGCGCGTTCACCATCACCGTCGAGCCGCCGGCGCCGCTCGACGGGTATGTGGGCGTGGTCTGCGCCGGCACCAGCGACATTCCCGTGGCCGAGGAGGCCGTGGTCACCTGCGAGACGATGGGCTGCCGTGTCGAACGCATCTACGACGTGGGCGTGGCCGGGATACACCGGCTGCTCGGCCAGCGCGACCGGCTCGAGGCGGCCAGCGCGATCATCGTGTGCGCCGGCATGGAGGGCGCCCTGCCCAGCGTCATTGCCGGACTGGTCCGGGCCCCGGTCATCGGCGTCCCCACCAGCGTCGGGTACGGTGCGGGATTCGGCGGCTTCGCCGCGCTGCTGGGCATGCTCAACTCCTGCGCCACCGGACTCACCGTGGTCAACATCGACAACGGTTTCGGTGCGGCCGTCGCCGCCGCCATGATCAACCGCATCGCCCACGGGGCACCGCGGGGGCCGCAGGCATGAAGACACTGTATCTGGACTGTTTCAGCGGCATCAGCGGGGACATGACCGTCGGCGCTCTGCTGGACGCCGGGGCCGATTTCGCCGCGCTGCGCGACGGGCTTATGTCGCTCGGCGTGCCGGGCTTTCGCGTCGAGGCGGAGAAAGTGGTGAAGCGGGGCATCGCCGCGACCCAGTTTCACGTGATTGTCGACCCGGACGCGCCCAAACCGCACCGTCATCTGCATCACATCGAGGACATCATCACCAACGCGCCGCTGCCCGAGGCGGCCCGCGCGGGCGCGCTCAAGACCTTTCGCCTGCTCGCGGAGGCCGAGGCCGCCGTGCACGGCATCCCCGTTGCGAAGGTCCATTTCCACGAGGTCGGCGCCATCGACTCCATCGTGGACATTATCGGCGCGAACCTGGCGCTGCACCTGCTGGGTATCGAGCGCGTGTTTGCCTCGCCCGTGCATGTCGGCGGCGGCACCATCCACTGCGATCACGGCGTCATGCCTGTCCCGGCACCGGCCACGGCCATGCTCCTGCGCGGCTGCCCCATGATTGGCGACGACCTGGACGCCGAACTGGCCACCCCGACCGGAGCGGCACTGGCCGTATCCTGGACCGAAAACTTTGGGCCCATGCCGGCCATGACCGCGACTGCCGTGGGCCACGGTGCGGGCGGACGCGACCTGCCCGACCGCGCCAACGTGCTGCGCGTCATCATTGGCGAGACGGCCGATGAAGCCGTAGCGCCGACCGGCCCCGCCGAGAGCGTGACGGTTATCGAGGCGGTGGTGGACGACATGAGCGGCGAACTGCTGGCGCCGGCGCTCGACGCCCTGCTGGCCGCCGGGGCGCGCGACGCCTTTCTCACATCCGTCCTGGAGAAAAAGGGACGGCCCGCTTATCTGGTCACCGTGCTTTGCGATGCGGAACAACTGTCGGGCATGACGCGAACGCTCTTTGAGCACACCACCACGCTCGGCGTTCGATATCGGGAAGAACGGCGCACCACGCTGGAACGCGCATGGCGTTCCGTGCCCACCGCGTACGGCGCGGTGCGGGTGAAGATAGGATTCTTGGACGGAGTTTCCACCGTATTCCATCCGGAATACGAGGATTGCCGCGCGCGCGCGGCGGAACACGCCGTGCCCGTGCGGCGCGTGGCGGAGGCGGCGCAGGCGGCCGCCATCGAAGGGAGATGGTGCGATGCGTAAAGAACGGAAAGCGTTGTATCCTGGCAGTTTCGATCCGCCCACGCTGGGGCACCTGGACCTCATCGAGCGTGCCGCCAAGATGTTTGACCAGGTCGTCGTCGCCGTCGCCCGCAACGATGCCAAGTCCGCCCTCTTCACCATTGAAGAGCGCATCAAGATGCTTGAAGAAATCGCGGGCCATTTGGAAAACGTGTCCATCACCCGTTTCGACGGACTTACCGTTGACTTCGCCCGCGACATCGGCGCCATGGCGCTCATTCGCGGCCTGCGCGTTCTGTCCGACTTCGAGTTTGAGCTGTCCATGGCCATCAACAACCAGAAGCTCAACCCCGAAGTGGACACTGTCTGCCTCATGCCCAGCGAGCCCTATCTCTTCCTCAGTTCGCGCCAGGTCAAGGAAATCGCGGCCTTGGGCGGCAAAGTGGGCCACTACGTCACCCCGGAAGTCGAGGCGCGCCTGCGCGCGAAGAAGCTGGGCAAGTAGGCTTTTCGGGCCTGTAAACGTCTTATGGGGCCGGTCCCGGACAGTCTCCGGTTGCTTTGACACCCGGTTTGCCGGGTCAGGAAGGCTTCGGACAGGGAGCCGGGACGGGGCTATGAGGATTTGGGGTACGCAGTCCGGTCTGGTTCGAGGCTGAAATACACGGACCACCTGGCGGGCCAATCAGTCGCTCACACGACAAGGCGGTGGGGGAAAGCCGGCTGCTTCCCGGCAAGCAGGCCAGCTTCGTTATTCCCAAGACTGGTGGTTAATGAACGTCGTGCAACTTCGGACCGGGGGGGCTGGTCCAATAATGGTTCAACCGATTTTTGATTGGAATGGGCACCCGTCATAATGTGCCCTGACTCATACCGAAGGATACACCATGTCCAGTCTGGCAGGTAAAGACGACATCGCCACCACCAACGCGACCGGCGGGGGCGGCAAGCCGCCCGTCCGGCTGCGCATTTGGCCCGCGCTGGTTATCCTGCTGCTACAGTTCATCGCTTCGCAAGTCCTCTCCGTCTTCGGGTCGACGGACATCCACAGCGCCCTGAGCCTTGCCGTGGTTCCCCTTTCCGCCGCGGTGCTGCTCCTTGTTTGGTGGCTGGCCGCAAGTCGGACTCCGGTTCTCGACCGGATAGTTGGCCTGTTGCTGCTCGCCGCCGCCCTCTTGTGCGTCAAGTACTCGCGGGGAATCATGCTGCTCGCCTTCGCCGTGCCGGCCATGACGACCGGCCTGGTGCTGACCCTGGCGCTGACCAGCCGTCTGCGTTGGACCTCGGCGCGTTGGGTGACTGCGGCCTACGTGCTGGGCTGTGCCGGCGTATTCATGGCGATGCGCGTCGATGAAATCGGCAGCGGACTGGCTCCCGTCGTGTCCTGGCGGTGGAACCCGACCAAAGTGGAAAGCTCCGCGGCCATCCCCGTCCTGAATGCCAACGAAACGGCCGTGCTGCCGGCACAGGCTGGACCGGCGGACTGGCCCGCGTTCCGCGGTCCGCTGCGCAACGGCATTCTGACCGGAACACACTTTTCCACGGATTGGAGCACGCCGCCGCGCGAATTGTGGCGCAAACCCATCGGGTCGGGTTATTCCTCCTTCATCGCTGTGGGCGACTACGTGTTCACGCAGGAGCAGCGCGGCGCGGAAGAACTGGTCACCTGCTACCGGGCCGCGAACGGAACGGACGTGTGGGTAAACCGGACGGCCGCCGAATTCAAGGACGACATGGGCCTCGGCCCCCGCGCCACACCCACCTTCAGCGATGGAAAACTGTACACCCAGGGCTGCACGGGCATCCTGCAATGCCTGGACGCCGCCACAGGAAACACGATCTGGAAGCATGACCTCCCCAAGGAGGCCGAGACCCACGGACCCCATTTTGGCTATACCGGTTCCCCCCTGGTCATGGGCGGACTGGTCATCGTGTTCTGCGGCAAAGGCGAGGGGAAAAGCGCCGTCGCCTTCAATCGTGTGACCGGCGAGGCGGCCTGGCGCGCCGGCCATGAAACCGAGGTGTACGCCTCCCCGCAGTACGCCAATCTCCTGGGCGTGCCCCAGGTGCTCATGGTCTGCGACTACGGGCTCCAGTCCTTCGCGCTTGAAACCGGCGCGCTCCTGATCGATTACGCATGGAAGGCCGAACTCAACAACCGCGCCGTGCAGCCCGCCGTTGTGGACGACCGGATTATGGTCGCCACCACCGGTTTCATGAACACGCGCATGCTGCGCGTCCAAAAGGATGCCGCCGCATGGACGGTCAGGGAGGAATGGGACAGCAAGAAATTCCGGCCCTATTTCAACGACGGCGCACTGGACAAGGGTTTCTACTACGGTTTTGACGGTGAACGGCTCGCCTGCATAGACATCGCCACGGGGGAACGCCGCTGGGAGGGCAAGCGCTACGGCGGACAACTGCTGCTCCTGTCCGACATGGAGACACTGCTGGTGCTCAGCGACACGGGCGACGCGGCGCTCGTCCCCGCCACCCCGGAACGCTTCAGCGAGATCGCCCGATTCAAGGCCGTCAGCGGCAAGACCTGGAGCAATCCCGTGGTCGCACACGGCAGGCTGTTCGTCCGAAACGCCGAGGAGGCCGCCTGCTTCGAACTCCCTGCGGCCACCAACGACGCTTCAAAATAGTCTTCCCGGGATTCACTGCGCGTGGCGTGGCGTGTGGCACCGTCCCCTCCCGGTCCAATAATGGTTCATCCAGTTTGTTTTGAATTGGACGCCCCTTCATAATGCGCCCTTACCCATACCTGAGGATTCACCATGTCCAGTCAGACCGATAAAGACGAAATCGCCACCGCCAACACGACCCCCAGCGGCCAAAAGCCCGCCATCCGGCTGCGCGTCTGGCCCGCGCTGGTCATCCTGCTCTTGCAGTTCATCGCCTCGCAAATCGTCTCCGCCTTCGGCTCCACGAACATACACAGCGCCATCGGCCTGGCCGTGGTGCCGATTTCGGCCGCGGTGTTGCTGGCGCTCTGGTGGCTGGCGCTAAGCCGCGCCCCAATCCTCGACCGAATCCTCGGCCTGCTGCTGCTCGCCGTGACCATCTGGTGCGTCAAGTATTCGCGGGGCACGATGCTGCTCACCTTCGCCGTGCCGGCCATGACGACCGGGCTGGTGCTGATCCTGGCACTGACCAGCCGTCTGCGCTGGGCCGTGGTGCGCTGGGTGACCGTGGCCTATGTTCTCGGATGCGCCGGAGTGTTCGTGTCGCTGCGCGTCGATGAGATCGGCAGCGGCCTTGCCCCCGTCGTGTCCTGGCGGTGGAGTCCGACCGAAGTGGAGAGTTCGGCGGCCATCCCCGTCTTGAAAGCGAACCGCACGGCCGTGCTGCCCGCCCAGGCGGGACCGGCGGACTGGCCCGGATTCCGCGGCCCGGCGCGCGACGGCATCCTGCCCGGAACGCGCTTTTCCACGGACTGGAGCACAGCGCCGCGCGAACTGTGGCGCAAGCCCATCGGTTCCGGCTGGTCGTCCTTCACCGCCGTGGGCGATTATGTCTTCACCCAGGAACAGCGCGGCACGGAGGAATTGGTGACCTGCTACGAGGCGGCGACCGGCGCGGACGTGTGGGTGAACCGCACGCCCGCCGAATTCAAGGACGACATGGGCCTCGGCCCCCGCGCCACGCCCACCTTCAGCGACGGAAAGCTCTATACGCAGGGTTGCACCGGCGTGCTGCAGTGCCTGGACGCCGCCACAGGCAATACCCTCTGGAAGCGTGACCTGACCAAGGACGCTGGCGCCCGCGTGCCCGGCTACGGCTTTTCCAGTTCCCCCCTGATCCTGGGCGGACTGGTCATCACCTTCGCCGGCAGGAGCGAGGGCAAGAGCGCCGTGGCCTACGACCGCGCCACCGGCGAGGTGGCCTGGCGCGCCGGACATAACACCGCCGTCTACACCTCCCCGCAACTCTTCGTGATTGCGGGCGTGCCCCAGGTGCTCATGGTCTGCGACTACGGCCTGCAGTCCTTCGTCCCCGAAACCGGCGCGCCCCTCATCGACTACCCATGGGAAGCCGAGATCAACCCGCGCTGCGTGCAGCCCGTCGTTGCGGACGACCGGGTCATGGTCGGCACCACCGGCTTCATGAGCGCGCGCATGCTGCACGTCCAGCACAGCGACGCCGCGTGGACCGTCAAGGAGGAGTGGACCAGCAAGAAATTCCGGCCCTACTTCAATGACGGTGTGCTTTACAAAGGCTTCTACTACGGGTTTGACGGTGAGCGGCTCGCCTGCGTCGACATCAAGACCGGCGAACGGCGCTGGGAGGGCAAACGCTACGGAGGACAACTGGTCTTCCTGGCCGACATGGAAATGCTGCTCGTGCTGGACGATGCGGGTGACGTGGCGCTCGTCCCCGTCACGCCCGAACGCTTCAGCGAGACCGCCCGGTTTAAGGCCATCAGCGGCAAAACCTGGAACCATCCCACCATTGCGCACGGGCGATTGTTCGTCCGAAACGCCGCGGAGGCCGCCTGTTTCGAACTGCCCGTGCTCAAGTAACTCTCCCCGCGATAACTCGAACAAAGGCTTCCTGCTCTTACTCTTAATCTTGCTCTTGCTCCGGTTTGTGGATTGTGGGTAGTTCCTCCCGGTTCCGAGCAGAATTAAGAGTAGGAGCAAGAGAGAAGGACCAAGCAGCCCTCTGGATGCTGGATTCCGAATTCCTTGGCCGCCGCCCCGGGCGTTGCGGTCGGCCGGTTTTGTTGCTAGAATGGAACATGGAGGTGCAACGCTCAT
>CAIJOU010000635.1 GCA_903822375.1 Candidatus Hydrogenedentota bacterium | reverse complement strand
GCATAGAAAGCATCACCCCCCCGAACAGTCTTCGGATCTCCGAGGCCACTTATTCGCGTTTGCGGTCTGAAACAGGAAAACGGTTTGCGTTTGATTGCGAAACCACGGTTAAGAACAGAACAACACCCGTAAATCTGTTCGCACCAAAAGTACTTTGAAAGGGGGGGTACGCAATGATTCTCACCTTACTTGCGGTGGTGACGCTGTGTGCCGCCGCTGATGCCTCTCCCGGTACGACGGCCGGGGAGGATAAACTGGATTTGGGAACCGTGGCCCAAAACGCCGCGGAAGTTCCCCGCTACGGACTCTTTGAACTCAGACTGAGCCCCAAGGCAACTTTCGACAACCCGTTTAACCCGGATGATTTGGATGTCCATGCCGACTTCACGCCTCCCGAAGGGACCTCCATGCGGGTAAACGGTTTCTACACCCAAGATTGCGTGCGCAAGGTCGAAGAGAAGAACGAATCTTTCTCGGTCACAGGGGAACCCTACTGGGCGATTCGTTTCTCGCCCAATGCCGAGGGAACATGGCGCTACACCGTCTCGGCCAGGGACCGGTCTGGAACGGTTCGTTCCGCAGAGGCAACCTTTCTGGTAACCCCGGCGAACTCCGCCGGGTTCATACGCCGGAATCCCCGGGCCCCAAACCTCTTTATGACGGAAAACGGCGCGCCGTTCCTGGCCATCGGAGAAAACATGTGCTGGGGCAGCGTAACCGACTACGAGAAATGGCTGCCCGCCCTGGGCAACGCCGGGGGGAACTGGATTCGGCTATGGGTCTTCCGGTGGAACTGCGGGCTCGAATGGACCGCGGAGGACCAGCGCCCTTGGGACTCTGGACAATTCGGGGGGCTGGGCATTTACAACCTGTGCAACGCCGCCAAACTGGACATGATTCTCGATGAGGCCGCCCGGCAGGGGGTCAATGTCATGTTGTGCCTTGGCACCTACGGGGAGTTCACCACGGGCGGTTTCTTCCATGAGGGCATGTGGGACACCAATCCCTACAACGCCGTCAACGGTGGTCCCTGCGCCAAGCCGGAGGATTTCTGGACCGACCCCAAAGCCCGTGCCCTGTACAAACAGCGACTTCATTACATGGCCGCCCGCTATGGCTGGCGGACCAATGTATTTGCATGGGAGTTCTGGAATGAGGCCTACCCGCCCGCAGGATGGGTACAGGAAATGGCCCAGTTCCTCAAGGGAGACGGAAACCGCCCGGCTGCGGACCCCTTCGGCCATCTCGTCTCCACGAGCTACGGCAAGCCCGAAATTTGGAATCTGCCCGAGGTGGACTTCACCATGACGCACCATTACGGCGAGGCCAATGTGGCCGACCACACACCGGTGGTGATGGCCGATGCACGCCAAAACCGCTCCTTCGGCAAGCCGCACCTGATGGCGGAATTTGGACTGGACTGGCGCTCCTCGGACGATAAGCAAGACCCGCAGTTTTACGGCATAAACCTGCACAACGGGCTCTGGTCATCGGTATTCGGTGGCAACGCGGGAACGTCTATGATTTGGTACTGGGACAGCTATGTGCATCCCGGCAACCTGTACTGCCAGTTCTCCCCGTTGCGGAAGTTTACCGATCGGGTGCCCTGGCAAAACGGTCCGTGGAGCCTACTCGATGCCGAACCAGCCCATTCCGACGCCACACCGGAAACATGGCGTGACCTCGCGATAGCCCCGGCCATGACCTGGGGCAAGGCTTCCACCACAGATTTCGTCATTACCCCACTGGGAGGCAGCGGGAACGCTCCATTGCCCGGATTTCTCTACGGCCCATACAAACCGGACCTCCGGGTGCCGTTGGTTTTCAAAGTCAACTACGACCATTCCGACCGCTTCGCGCTGCGCGTCAATTCCGTATCCAGCAAAGCCACGTTCCAGATTGCGGTCGATGGAAAAGTCCTGCGTGAAACCGCCTTGTCTGCAGTTCCTCCGGAAGATAAGAGTGTCCAACCCGAATATGAATCCACCGAACTGCTTCCCGAATACAATTCCTACCGGGCGACGTTCAACAAGGTCTATGACGTTGAAGTGCCGGCGGGCGAACATACCATCACTGTCGATGTGACCGACGGCGACTGGCTGAGTGTTGCCGAGTTTGTCTTTGCAGGTTATGTGAGCAACCGGTATCCCAAACTCAACACATGCGGAATTACCAATGGAACCGTGGCGCTGCTCTGGGCGCAGAATGCCGAACACAATTGGCGCAATGTGCGTGACAACATACCCGTCTCCCCCATTCCAAATTGCACCACGGTTGTCCGGGGCCTGGCCGATGGCGACTATGCATGTATTTGGTATGACACTTGGACCGGCACGGACATTCGGCAGGATACGGCGAAGTGCGCCGCGGGCGCGCTGACACTGACTATCCCTCCCATCGAGAAAGACTTGGCTGTTATTATGCAACCCGTGGCCGCACCGGCACAGTAGGTCCCGGCACGCCACAATCGGCGCTAATTGCGGAAGGAATTGCACCATGAAGAAGCTTTGGATTCTGGGTTTGGCATTGTGTTGCGCCGCGTGGGCCGGAGCGCAAAGCCGGGAAGTCCTTCTCAGCAGGACATTGACAGCCTGGGGGCTGGGTGAACCCGGGACCGGCGCCCGCCCTCCACTGAAAGCTGTGGGCAGCATCGAGACCGGGCAACCCGCCGAGGGCGCAGGGGCCATCCCGGGCGCGAAGGTTGCCCGGCTCAAAGATGCCTACTTCGATGCAGGCCTGACACAACTTCAGGCCCAGGGGAATGAGATTACGGTTTACCTGCGTGTCCGCGATCCCAAAGGCGCTTGGGGCACGGCCCTGTTCGCCAAGCGCGGCGGGCACGAGATGGTGCAGTTCAACCTGTTCAGCGTTGACCTGCCAGGCACACCGGGGCAGGACATCGGTTTCGAACTGCATACAGAAACGGGTTTCGCGATGGTTAGTTTCCCGGTTTCGGCCATTGACCCGACCGCCTGGCATGACCTGGCGGGAGTCTATGACGGAAAGCGCGTCCGGCTCCTTTGTGACGGCAGGGTGATGGCCCAGCAGGCATGGCGCGGCGGCAACATTACGCAGAACAGTGAGCCGGTGCTGATCGGCGGCGAGACCGAGCACGGCAAACCGGTGCGCTTCTTCACCGGGGAGATGGAGGAGGCAGCGGTGTGGCCAAGTGCACTGAGCGACGCCGAGTTGGCACTGGTGATGCGCAAGGAGGCGATTGTGCCCGGCCCGGAGATTGTGGAACGCTACTCCTCCCCCATTCACTATCGCCCGGCGGCGGGCCGCCTCGCAGACACGATTCCCTTCTACTGGAAGGGCGATTATCATATCTTCTATCTGCGCGCGCTGGACAAGGTGCCCTGGGAGCACATCGTGTCCGAGGACCTGGTGCACTGGCAGGAATTGCCCACGGCGCTGCGCTCGGACGGCGCGAAAGACGGTCCCGACGGACTGCACATGTTCACCGGCTCGGTTTCGGAACATGACGGCACCTTCCACATCTGGTATACCGGCTGGAACCCGGAGAACAAGCAAGGCCGCGAGAAGATCAGCCACGCCACCAGCCCGGACCTCACCCAATGGACCAAGCACCCGGAAGACGGCTTCTTCGGCGATGGCGTGCATTATGACAACAGCGACTTCCGCGACCCCTTCGTCTTCTGGAACGAGGCGGAAAAGAAGTTCTGGATGGTGGTTTGCGCCCGCGACGCCAAGACCAAGCACCCCGTCCAGGGTGTGTTGAAGTCAGAAGATGATGTTCATTGGACACAGTCGGAACCGCTGAAACTGGACCCGCCGCTGGGCGAGGGTACGCCGGAATGCCCCGATGTGTTCAAGATTGGCGACATGTGGCACCTTATCCACTCCCCCAGCGCGGGCACGACCGACATGCGCTATGCGGCGGAGGTCGGCGGGCCGTACAAGGTGGCCGAGACCGGCAGCATTGACACACCCATTCTATACGCGGCGAAGCGCATGTTTGACGGGAAGCGCCACGTCATCAGCGGTTGGATTCGCGACCTGGGTGGCGAGCATGACAGCGGTGACATGCAGTGGGGCGGCGACCAGAGCGTGCCGCGCGAGGTTTATGCGGGGCCGAATGGAATGCTCTACTTCAAGCCGGTGCCCGAGGCGGTTGCGGTGTTCGACAAGACCGTGAGTACACTGGAGAAAGCCGTCTCCCTGGCGGACGGGAAAGACCCGCTGCATCTGAACACGCCCGACAATTACATGCTCGACTGCAACGTAATGATGGAAGTCAAAGCGGTACTCGAACTGCATCTGCGACAGGGCGACAATAAGGATTCAGGCTATCATCTGATCCTTCGTCCTGCCAAGCACGAGGCCGAAATCAACGGGACAAAGTTCAAGTATCCGCGCCCGCTAACGATTGACACCGCCCAACCCGTAAAGATTCAGGCATTCGTGCTGGGCTCAATAATCGAGTGTTTCATAAATGACGCTTACGCCTTCAGTTGCCGCGCCTATGATTATCGCAAGGGCGCGGTATCCGTAGCGGTGTCCGGCGGGAACGCCACGGTAAATTCCTTGACGATAAAGGTGCCGTCGAAGGAAAACGGGGCGTAGAGGCCATGGTCCTTCGCCGCCGATCCGGGTGAAAGGACGAAAAGGACCCAAAGGACGGAAAGGACAGGCGCGGCCGCACTGATAAGGTGGGCTTTGACGCAGTCCCTTTGGTCCCTTGGGTCCTTTTTGTCCCTTTCCCTGGCTAGGGACGCCGAGGAATCAATTTCCATACAGAGGATTATGCAGCGCCCTCTTCCGCCACAACGCCGGCAGGTCTGAAAGATACGCACTCTTCGCAAACGACAAGTGGTTCTGCATCGGCAAACTCGTCGGCGTCCTGGTAGGCTTGGACCTTTTCGCCGGTGGCTCGGATAATGAAGCCACCCACGGTGCCGGCCGTAAAGGCCAGCACGACGGTAACGACAATACCGGTGATTTGTGCACCGGCGATGCCGGGAATGATGAAGATGGCCGCAGCGCCACCCAAGAGGCCCGGCATGCCGTGCAGATTGTGCACGCCGCAGGTGTCCACGATCTTCAGCGCGCCCTGGAGCCGCGGCTGAATAACGTTGTAGCCGACCACGCACAGGCCGCCGGCCAGCGCGCCGATGAGCATGGCCGCGGGGGCGCTGGCCTGGTTGCAGGTGGCGCCGATGGCCACACCGCCCGCCAGCGCGGCATTCGCCATGTCGGCGATGCCGAGTTTGCCCTTGCGCAGCGCAACGCCTGCGACATAGGTCACCAGCGTGGCGCCACAGAGGGCGAGCAGCGTGTTGACCACCGTTTTGGGCATCTGGTCCGCCGGTACCACGGCGCTGCAGAAACTGGGCCAGAACAGCCACAGCACCATCGAACCGAGCATGGAGAAGCGGTCCGAGGTCGCGTCGCTTTCGACAGGCATCTCCCGGTGCTTTTCACGGGTCAGGGCCAGGCACAGGCCCAGTCCGAAGTAGGCACCAAAAGCGTGAATGATGATCGAGCCGGCGGAATCAGCGAACCCCTTGGTGACGCCCAGGCCGCCGTCCAACACCAACCATTCGTTCAGCATGTACACCGGCACCAACAGGGCGGCCAGCAGCGCATACTGGTAGAGCCGGAGGCGTCCAAGCACGGCACCCATCGAGATGAGCGCGGCCGCGCAGGCGAATTCGGCCAGCAGCAGCGCCTTGATGCAGTCCGGAGAAACCTTCTCGGCGGAAAGCACCCCCGTGGAACGCAGCATGAGATAGAGCGGCAACCCCGTGGCAACCAGCAGATAGGTGCCCGTCAACGCGCTGTACCCGTAGTTTCGGACGAAGACCATGAGGAAACCGAAGCCGACCAGCAGCATGGCGAGAATGTGGATGGAGAAATTGTACTGCTCGACCTGCCTGAGGCTGTCGGCGGCAATGCTCCCCTCACTCCCGACAGCAAACGCCTGAAAGGACCCCAAGAGTATGAATAGACACAATACGGCCCCGGACACTGTTTTCAAGCACACTGCTCCCATCGGTTTTGGTTGCGGCAACAGCCGGTGTCACAGATTCAACGGAATAGAGCTGACCTTTCCGTTGGGTGATGCACCGGTCAAAACGGGGGATTCTATCAGATTGCCGGCCTTCAGTCTCCATAAACTTGGGGAGGCGAAAACTTGCGGAATGGGCGTGCCTTGCTCAGGAACGAGCCGAGGGGGCAGAGCCGTGGCCAAAACAGCAGCTGTCGGGAGAAACATGGAACAAAGCAGGGGACTTCGCTGCAGAATCACGGGCAGATGAAGGGGGTGCCGACCCTCGCCCTACTCTCCCGAGTTTGCCGCAGCGCGGCAACTCCCGGGAGAAAGGCGAAGGAATCTCAGGTTGAACTGCCGTGATGCGGCACGATGTCCTTGTACTGGCGGGCCAACTCATTCTTGCGGACTTTGCCGATGG
>CAIJOU010000634.1 GCA_903822375.1 Candidatus Hydrogenedentota bacterium | reverse complement strand
GGCGACGGCGTCATCGACTGGAAGAAACTTGTGGGCCGGCTTCAGAAGGCGGGCTACAAGGGCGTGCTTTCCGCCGAGTGCGGCACGGAAGAGGAGGCGGTCCGCTCCCTGGCGCACCTGACGAAGGTTTTGCAGGAACTGAACGCCTGACGCAGGATTCCCAACCTTTAACCAACAACGAAGGAGACTCTCAATCATGTCGGAGAACACAGGACACCCGGTCGAAGCGCCGGGATCGACCCGCCGGGAATTCATGCGCCATGCCGTGCTGGCAGGTTCGGTGGCCACCGTGGCCGCGGCCGGGCCTTGGGTCCGCGCCGAAGCGGCCAGCCCCAACGAGACCATCCGTGTCGGCCAGATTGGCTGCGGCGGCCGGTCCGGCGCGCACATGAGCAGCTATGAATGGCTGCGCGAAGACCAGAAGATGAACGTCAAGATTACGGCCGTGTGCGACGTCTACAAGCCGCGCGCCGAGCGCGCCGCGAAGAGGTACGGCGCGGAAAAAGTCTATATGGACCACAAGGAACTGCTTGCGGATCCGAACGTGGACGTGGTGAGCATCGCCACGCCGGACCATCACCACGGCTATCAGGCGCTGGACGCCATCCTTGCCGGCAAGGACGTGTACTGCGAGAAGCCGCTGACCCACTGGCGCCAGTATGAACTCACCCGCGAGCTGTGCCGCACCGCCATGGCGTCCAACCAGGTGATGCAGGTCGGCTGCCAGGCCATGTCCGACAGCGCCTACCACCAGATGGCCAAGATGGTCCGGGACGGCATGATCGGCCAGCCCATCCACGGCGAGACGGGCTATTTCCGGGTCGGTGACTGGGGCGAAGTCGGCATGCCCATTGATGACCCGAAGGCCCGGCCCGGCGCCGACCTGAACTGGGACGCCTTCCTGGGCGACGCGCCCAGGCGTCCCTTTGATGTGAGTCGGCTCTTCCGCTGGCGCATGTATGAGGACTATTCGGGCGGTCCCGTGACGGATCTTTTCCCGCACCCGCTCACGCCGCTCATGCACATCCTCAATCTCGGCATGCCGTCCAAGGCGGTCGCCCTCGGCGGCAAGTACCGCTATAACGAGCGCGAGGTGCCCGACACGTTTAACATGCTGCTGGAGTTCCCGGAGAAGGTGTGCATCGCGGTGCTCGGCACCCAGGGCAACAACGACCAGGGCGTACAGGGGCGCGGTGCCGGCGGGCGCGTGCCGATCGTGCGCGGCTGGGAAGGGTCGTTGACCATCGTCGGCGAGGAAATTGTGTTCAAGCCGGCCGAAGGCAACACCAGAAAGGAAAAAGACGAGCAGCGGATCAAGATTGAGCAGCCTGAAGACACGCGGCTGTTCTTCAAGAACTACATTGAGTGCTGCATGAAGCGCGACAAGAACACGCTGAGCGGTCCGGAACTGGCGCTCAAGGTGCAGACAGCGCTGCACATGGCGGCGTTTTCGCAGCGCGAGGAAAAGACGGTCCGCTATGATGCGGTAATGGAGAAGATTATCGTCTGAGCGCAAAGCGGGGAAAGCGCTCAGAATTCAGGAGTCAGAGTCCAGAATAGGAAAGAGCGGCCCGGTGTATGGCGCCGGGCCGCCTTCTTTCAGTTGTTGAACCTTTCATGAGTCCCGTGGGAATAGCGTCTTCCTCAGTAAACCCTCAATAGGAACAGCCTGCTTTTCGGAAGACTGCTGGTGCATAGTGGTATGCATTCCCCTCGGCGGGGGGAAGAGTCAAGGAGAAGCCGCTTCGAGAACTGATTG
>CAIJOU010000633.1 GCA_903822375.1 Candidatus Hydrogenedentota bacterium | reverse complement strand
TGCGGAAATCAACGAAAAGAAAGCGGCGTTCCTGTATGACGCCATTGACAACAGCGGCGGGTTCTACCGCGGCCACGCAGACAAGGCCTATCGTTCCAAGATGAACGTCACCTTCCGCGTCGGCAACGAGGAGCAGGAGAAGCTGTTCATCGAGCAGGCCACAAAGGCCGGTTTGGACGGGCTGAAGGGCCACCGCTCGGTCGGCGGGTGCCGCGCCTCCATTTACAATGCCATGCCCGTCGAAGGGGCGCAGGCGCTGCGCGACTTCATGCTTGAATTTCAGCGAGTCAACGGCTGAGAACCGACCCGGTTAAGGTTTCATTCGGCGGCAATATTCGGAGCTTTCCGGATATTGCCGCCGTTCCAGTTTGTTCAGGGATGATTCTGCCCGTGAGAAGGGGTCAATAGTCCCTGTTCACATAGCCCTGTCCGAAGTCTTTCGGGCGCGAATCACCGGGCAGGTTCAACTCGAGTTCGAGATAGGTCCCGGTGTACATATTGATGCGATAGATTCCTTGAACCGTCTGGCGGTAGGGAAGTGCCTGCAAAAATGCGTTCAGCAGGCGGACCGAAAGGTCGTCCTCAGGGGATTGGGCGAAAAGGGCCACCTTCGTGATGGCGTTGCGGACCACCGACTGCTGGACGCCCGGCTCAAGCACAAACTCGTCCGCGTTGTCTTTCCCCAAAGTGACGGTGACTTCCTCCGGGGTGAAATCCACACGTTTTGGGTATTTGTTCGGGTCGATATCGTAGGTGCCGCCAACGCGGAACTGTCCGCCGGTAAAGTGGTCGGTCAACTCGAAGCGCTTCAGCCGAAAGTCAACGGAGCGTCCGGTGTCATCCCATTTTCCGAGCCAGAGCGCCAAGTCCGCCAGTGCGCATCCCGAGAGCATGGAAGCGGCGATGAGCATCGCCACAAAGGCCTTCAAGAGCGGGGGCGGGCAACCTGCATCGGGCATGATGTGCGCCCAAGGCCCTTTATCCGGGCGTTTCATGCGTGTTTGAGCGCGGCAAGAATTTTCCATCCGCAACGTTCCCAGGTCGCTTCGCTGGCCGCACCCCGGCCCATCGTCAGTCTGTCGTCCCGTTCGGCAGGGGTTTCGTCCTGAAAGCGGCGCAGCGCCTGAATGATTGACGCGGCATTTTCGGGCTCGCAATAGGCCGGCACGCTGCCGCCCCATTCGGCCGGCGCGCCCATGCGCGCGGTGAGTACGGGTGTGCGGGCGCGCAATGCCTCGAGAACGGCCATGCCGCAGCCGTCTTCAAGGGCCGGATACAGCAGCAGGTCCGCATGGTGAAGCAGGGATGCGAGCATTGTGTCGGGACACCGTTCAATACGGATGGTTCCGCACCCCCAATCCGCCGGTTCCTGCGGGGTGGCCGGGCCTATAACGACCACGAGGGGCGGAAAGAGTTCGGGGCGTTTCTGCAATGCTTCCCTCAAAGCGGGAAGACAGGGAAGGGTATAACGGTTGACCGGAAAGACTCCATAGGGGGACTTTGCAACCGGAGCCAGGTCCTCCTGAAACACCGCGGATACACCCGGCGTTGCCACGTAGATTCTTTCCAGACCCAGGCCAAAGCGCGCCGCGCAGGCCTTTTGAAGCGAGTGCGAGGTGCAGAGCAGCCCCCCGGAGCTCTTGAGTGCATTGCGCAGGTACCCCGGCAAACGACCCGTTTTTGCGGCGTCGCGGCCGTTGGAAGCGCCCAGGAAGAGAAGATCCGTCACAAGGAGCAGTTGCACGAAAGAATGGTGGGGGACAAGCGGGCAGGACATTGGGGCAAGCACCGTGTCCACGCCGCAACGGCGCGCGGCGCGGGCGACGCTCTTGCCGCGTCCTCCAAAGATA
>CAIJOU010000632.1 GCA_903822375.1 Candidatus Hydrogenedentota bacterium | reverse complement strand
CAGGTCGCGGACCATGGGGACAAAGCGCTGGCCGATGGAACGCCCGGGGGACAGCACCAGCGGCCCGTCATAACCATAGTTGTGGTTAATGCGGAGATGCTTTTCGATGGGCCCGTGCGTGAGATAACTGGTGGAAACGATGTGCGGGGGCTTTGCCCCGTACTGTTGCGCGGTGCGACGGGTCTTGGCAACGTGGATTTCGAGGAAACTGCGGTGTTTTCCGCCCAGGGTGACGAAGGGATTCACCGCCTTGATGACACCGGCACCGGTGGTCCAGCGGCTGCCGACCCCCGCGGCAAGCGACATTACGGCCACCCGTCCTTCGCGCAAAGCACTTTCGCCAACGCGCAGCCGTGTTGCATCGCCGGACATCTTCAAAATGTCGCTGTCACGCACATTCTCGATTTCCGTGTCGACCGGGAGGCGGTTGTGGGCGAGACCGATGCGTCCGTGCTGAAGGTCGGCGCGGATGTGCTCGTGCTGTATCTCATCAAAACCATTTTCGGCCTTGATGTGGGCCGCCTGGACGTCCCATTCGAGACGCTCATTCTGCATGGCCGGGTCGGAGACGCAGAAGAGGTTGCTGACCAGGGTGCGCAGCATGCGGTACGTTTCTTCGGGCTTGTCGCAACGTGCCGTAAAATGGTCCAACTCGACCCGGCGCAGGTGCGAGACGGTGCTGGCGTCATGGCGCACCAGTTCGGGGATCTGAAGCCCATAGTAGGCGGACGGCATGACCGCGGCATCATCGTGCAGCATTCGCGCGGCGGTACCGGTGGTGTTGACGTCGAAGTTGTAAACGACAGGGTCCATGGCGAAGGCCAGCGCGTCCTCCATCTGACCCTTGGTGTCGTTCATGACGCGCAGGATCAAATCACGGAATTCGTCATGCCTCTCGGGCGCGACGAACATGGCCATGCCGCCGCCGGACATGCCGCCAAGCATGAGGAAGCCCCAGAAGTCATCCCCCAGATGTTCCCCAGCCTGCCGAATAATCGATTCGGTGAACTGGTTGGTCACCCAGGGGATGATGGTCTTGAGGGGGCCGTTCCAATTCCTAAAAGTGTTCGAAGCGAGGGCTTGCACGTCCCCTTCTTTCAAGGCTTTGCGAATACCGTCGAAGATCTCCCCGGCAGCCAGCCGGGCCTCCCATTCATCCTCGCTGCGCAGGAGGTATTTCTCCGTGACCATTTCCAGTATCGGTCCGACATTCTGGGCCATACCGCCGTGAATGAGCACCAGGGATTGGGCAAGCTTCTCAGCCATCTCAGGGTGCAGGCTGTCCCCTTCGAGAATGGTATGCCGGGGCAGCAGGCAACCGCGGCTGATGCCGTACTCCGGATCACCCTGTGCGGCCACGGCGCCCTGAATGACCTTGAAGCCGGGCCAGGTGCCGCCCGAATCCTGCCACCCACCGCCCGAGCCGCCGAGCCATTCACCGAGAATGGCGCGGGAAACGATGAGGGGGCGCTCCTCCTCGACAAGGCCCCCCTCCAGGGAGGCCGTCTGTCCGGTGGCGCGCATGAGGGCGCTGATAATGGAAACGAGCAGATTGGTGGAGACGGCGAGGCGCGAACCTTTGGGGATGTCGTTGACCTTGGTTACCAGTTCGACGCCCATGCCGGGGGCCACCACCCGGGCCAGTATCTGGGCAATGGTCTGGCTGGTTCCCTCGAAGGAGGGCGGGATGAGGCCGGAGGCGATAACGCCGGCCTTGAGCAGGCTTAGATAGTCATTGCCAAAGTTGAACAGATCACGCAATTCGGTGATGTTCTTTGTGGACTGCAGGTCGATGCTGGTCAGACGCAGAACGGGTTCGGGGATAACGCGAACATAGCTCTCGATGGGCGACTGCACATGGTCGTCCCGCCCGTAAACGCCCAAGTCGACGGAAATGTTGAGAACACGGGCGCATTCGGGGAAATCCATGCCAAGGAAGAAGATGTCGGACCAGCCGCTGTGGCTGAGGTCGAGGCGGACGGGCGTGCTTTCGCTGAGAATCGGGTAAAGCAGCGAGCCGTCCCTGCGCCCAAGCAATTCGCGACGGATACGGACAGGGTGGTCGTCGGCATGGCCGACGCGGAACATCCACTGGTTCCCGCGGCTGGCGCGGACACTGCGGCGCACCTGGTCGCTGAGCGTCTGAAAGGCCAACAGGTGGTAGCTCTCGGCCAGAGCGCTGAACAGTGCCGCATTGGGTCCCTTCTCCTCCATGGCAGCGCAAAAGCAGCCAATGGCCTCCTCGAAACGCCGGGACAGCAGTGCATTGAACCCTTCATGGGGGATGGCGCCGATTTCGGGATACGCAGGCGATTCCTGCAGGACGAAGCGGTAGGCGGCATAGAGAAACAGACTGGCCCGGACCCGCTCGTAGAGATTGTCCGCATTTTGGCGGAACTGGTCGAGTTCGGCGCATGCCCGCAAGAGTTCGGGTGCCGTGAATTGGTCGCAAAGGGAGCGAAAAGGCCGGTTTCGCAGGGCCGGGTCACCGCTAACGATGGTTTCAATGAGCGCATTCATGCTACTGCACCGCATCCGAAGCCGCCGGCCGGTTCGTCTCGGCGAGTTGCTCGATGATGGTTCTGAGCACGGCATCGCGGTCGCTGCCGGCCATGCCGAGCGCTATTTGCGTTTGCATGAGCCCGAACTTTGCGCTGATGTCGTATCGTGACCCGTCCACTTCGATAGCCAGGCACTTCTCGCGGTTGACCAGTTCCTGAAGCGCCGGCGTAAGCTGCACTTCGGTGTCGCAGAGGGCTGTGCCAGGCCGTTTTTCCACGACCTCGCCCAGGATGTCAAAAAGGCGGTGCGGCAGGACATGCATCCCGAAGAAGCACAGGTAATACGCGACGCGCAGGCCGGGCGTCTGAAGGAGAGTCTCCGCCGTGCTCACCGAAGGTTTCTCAATGATGCGTTCTATCTGGTACACACCGGGGGCGTCGGGCACACGCTTGCCGCTGACCGTGCCGTAATAGCCGACGAGATGCTCCCGCGTGGCCTGAACGGCGGAGACGGCGCTGTCGCCCTGTTCGGCCAGACCGATGAGCTGCTGCGCACAGCGCCTGTTTCTGAGCGATGAGATGTAAAGATGGTCGTCCAGAAGCAGCAGGAAGGACTCATTTCCGACGAATTCGCGCGCGCACCAGACGGCATGGCCGTAGCCAAGAGGCTCCTCCTGAACGGCAAAAGAAAGTCTCCGAATCAAGTTGTCCAGCCTGGCGGCCTGCTGCTGGGCCCAGTCTGCACCCTGGCAGGCGTGGAGCAGGTTTTCCTGCAGCAGCCTCAGCTGTCTAAGGTACTGCTCCTCATCGCCGGGCGCGCAGACAATGCAAATCTCCTCGATGCCGCTCTCCAGGGCCTCCTCGGCAATGATTTGCACCAGTGGTTTGGCGAGACCGTCGCGGTCAACCAGCGGCAGCATCGCCTTCTGAACGGTGTCCGCAACGGGATAAAGGCGGGCGCCCCTGCCCGCCGCCGTGATGACCGCCTTTCGAATCTTCACGCTCGTATCCTTTCCCTCTGTCGGCTTGGAATAGCCTGCAAGCCTTAACCTTATCAGCAGGTTACCATTGGGGTATCCCTTGAGTCCAACGCAACCTAGGCAACAACACACAGGGCCGCGGGTGCGACGGGTACTGCGGAGATTGTGATTCTTGAACAAGCGCCATTCGAGAAGTGATAAAATATCAGTCGAAACAGTACATACAAAAGGAGACCAACGATGAGAGGATGGAACGCGGAAAAGCTGCTGAACCTTTCGCGCGACTTCATGGATGCGCGTATCCTGCTGACGGGGGCCGAATTGGGGGTATTCACTCTCCTGGCGGAGTCACCGAAGTCTTTAGGCGATGTGTGTTCCGCATTGGGCACCTCGCTTCGGGGTACTGGAATCTTGCTCGACGCGCTAAGTGCCATGGGGCTCCTCCGCAAAGCGGCAGACGTATATTCCTGCCCAGAGGATATAGCAAACCTGTTGTCCGTTCATTCCCCCGCCGGCGTTCTGCCCATGGTCAAGCACGCGGCATCGCTCTGGCCCCGTTGGTCGGAATTGACCCAAATCGTTCAGAAGGGCATGGCCGATCGCCCCGGGAATGTCTTTGTTGACCCTGCTGAACTGGAGGCATTCATTGGGGCGATGCATGTTGTCGGTGCCTATGGCGCACGGTCCATCGCCGATGCGGCCAAAGCCTGCCATGAACTCCGGTTGCTCGATGTCGGCGGCGCCACCGGTACCTATGCGGAAGCCTTTCTGACAAAATATAAGTGGATGCGGGCGACCATTTTCGACAGGCCCGAGGTGATCGCCCTGGCAGAAAAACGATTGGAGAAGACGGGGTTGCTTCCGCGCATGACGCTCGTGGGCGGTGACTTTTACAAAGACCCGCTGCCGGGCGGGCACGACCTGGCGCTGCTGTCGGCAATCATCCATCAAAATAGTCCCGAACAGAATGTGGAACTGTATAGCAAGGTCCATGCAGCGCTGATTCCGGGCGGGCGGGTTCTCATCCGTGACCATGTCATGAGTTCAGACCGCACAGAACCTGAGAGCGGGGCGTTGTTTGCCGTGAACATGCTCGTTGCCACGGCTGGTGGCAACTGCTACACCTTTGACGAGATCAAGGAGTCGCTTACGACGGCGGGCTTTGAGGACGTGTGCCAGCTTCAATCCGGAGACCGGATGAATGGCCTGGTGGACGCGTTCAAGCGCTGAGCTTTGCTGCGTTGCTGGCCGGTTCGGAATGCACAAGGCTAGACCAAGGAAAACGGTTGTGTGGAATACTGTTTTCTGCCATAATGGTTGCAGACACAACCAACCGAATATTCTCTGCAGGAGATGCTGTCACCATGGATGATCAGAGCACGATTGCACCGCCGCCCGAAACGCCCGCGCCGGGGGGAAAGAAGACCAAACGAAAGATTCTGGCCGCTGTTGTCCTGATTTCGGCCGTGGCTGGTGGAATCTGGTATTACCGGCAGGCGCTTCCCTACGAGCGCACGGACAATGCCTTTTTGGAGGGGCGAATCGTGCAGATCGCCCCCCGCATCGCCGGACCAGTGGTGGAACTGTTGGTATCGGACAATCAATTGGTGCATCAGGGCGACCCCATTTGCGTCATTGATCCGGCCGAGTACGAGGTCTTGGCGGCAAGGGCGCAGTCGGCGCGTGATTTTGCGAAAGCCCGACTAGACGGTGCCCTGCTGGGGCTTGACTTGACCAAGATATCCACTTCGACCAACCTGGACGCCATGACAGCGGCGTTGGAGGGGCAGAAGTCCCAGGTTGCCGTGACGAAGAGCAAGGTCTCGCAATTTGAGGCGCAGTTGGCGACAGCAAAGGCGGGTTTGGAGCAGCAACGGGAACTGGCCAAGAGTGCCGAGGCCGATGCAAAGCGCACCAAGTCTGACTTGGACCGGTTGCGCACACTGGATGAGAAGACTGTTTCCCCGCAGCAACTGGACCTGGCAGAAGCGGCTGCGACAGGAGCGCAGGCCCAGTTGGCCGCTGCCCAGAACAGGATTCAGGCGGCTGAGTCTGCGGTCAAGGAAGCCGCAGCGGCACGCGACGGCAGCCTTGACATGCTCAAGCAGGCGGAATCGCAAACGATTGAAGCTTCAGCGGCATTGGAGGAGGCGCAGTCCGCCCCGAAGAAGGTGGAAGTGAGCGAAACCCAATTGGCGTCGTTCCGTGCCGAACTGGCGCAACGGGAAGCGGAGTTGAAACAGGCGCAGCTCAACCTGTCGTATACACGCATTTGCGCGCCCGCAGACGGCAGAATTACGCGACGAAGCGTTGAACGGGGCAATTATGTCCAGCCGGGCCAGGCACTCATGGCACTTGTCGAAGAAGAGATTTGGGTGGTGGCAAACTTCAAGGAAAGCCAGATCGAGGACATGAAGGCAGGCCAACCCGTTTCCATCCATGTCGATGCGTACCCAGGGACAGAACTGCACGGAAAGGTGGACAGTTTCCAGAAAGGGTCTGGGGCACGGTTCAGCCTGCTGCCACCGGAGAACGCAACGGGAAACTACGTGAAGGTTGTGCAGCGGATTCCGGTGAAGATTGTGTTTGACGGGCCGCTTCCGGCGGACCTGGTTCTCGCGCCGGGCATGTCGGTGGTTCCCAAGGTTCGGGTACGTTAGCATCTACGAATTGTCAATTAGGAATTGGATGGACTGAAGACGCATTAACCATGGCAGGCAACGAAGCAAACAGCAAAGCGGGTGCTCTCCCCTCCCCCGCCTCGGGGTTTTCGCCGGACGGGTGGCGCCCCAGCCATAATCCGTGGCTGGTGGCGCTTGCGGTGATCCTGCCAACCTTCATGGAAGTGCTGGACACGACAATTGTGACCGTTTCGCTGAACCACATGGCGGGCAGCCTTTCGGCCACGAGCGAAGAGGCCACCTGGGTGGTAACGAGTTACCTGATATCCAACGCAATTGTGCTGCCTGCGAGCGGTTGGCTGGCGAGTTTCTTCGGCCGAAAGCGCTTCCTGATGACGTGCGTGGGGATTTTCGTGGTGTCTTCCTTCCTGTGCGGCTGCTCCACGTCGCTGCCCATGCTCATTGTTGCGCGCGTGTTGCAGGGGGCTGGGGGCGGGGCGCTCCAGCCGCTTTCACAGGCTATCCTGATGGAAAGTTTTCCGCCGCAAAAGCGGGGCATGGCCATGGCGGCCTTTGGTCTGGGCGTGGTGATTGCGCCGGTGCTGGGACCGACACTGGGCGGGTGGATCACGGAGAATTACACCTGGCCCTGGATCTTCTATATCAACATTCCGGCAGGACTGCTTGCTCTGTATCTGATTAAGCGGATTATTGAGGACCCACCGTACATTAAGGCCGCCAAGCCAGGCACGATTGATGGCATGGGCTTTGGACTCATGGCGCTGTGGCTTGGGACCCTTCAGATCGTGCTGGACAAGGGACAGCAGGAAGACTGGTTTGCCTCGGACTGGATTACGGGGCTCTTCATGCTTTCCTCGGTTTCCATGGCTGCTTTCGTGGCATGGGAATTGTGGGGCACCCCCCACCCCATTGTGAATCTCAGGGTACTGCGAAACTGGAACTTCGCGGTTGGCACCATACTCATCGGAGCCGTCGGCGTTATCCTCTACAGCACGGTTACGATTCAGCCGCTGTTCCTGCAAACGCTGATGGGGTATTCCGCCTTTGACACGGGGCTTTCCGTCAGTCCCAGGGGGCTGGCATCGCTGATGGCGATGCCGTTAAGCGGCATGCTGGTGGCGCGTGTGGACACGCGCCGGCTTGTCCTCTTCGGGTTCTTCATGTTTGGCGTGGGCAGTTTTGAACTGCAGCGGCTCAATCTTGAGATGTCGATGCAGAGCGTCATCCTGCCGAATATGCTGCAGGGCTTCGGCATGGCGTTCATGTTTGTGCCGATCACGGTGACCGCGATGAGCCACCTGAGCCAGAACGTAATGGGCAACGCCTCGGGCATCTTCAACCTGAGCAGAAACCTTGGCGGGAGCATCGGCATTTCCCTTGTGACTACCTTCCTGGTGCGCAATACCCAAGTGCAGCAGGCGCAGATGGTGGCACACCTGACCCCCTACGATGCGGGATATGTGATGAAACTGGGCCAGGCATCGCGGGTCTTTGAAACCTATTTTGGACATGCAAACGCGCCGCAGAAGGCACTGGGCGCCATTTACGGCACCATGGTCCAGCAGTCGGCCCTGGTGGCGTTTTCGAACTGTTTCCACGTGCTGGCGATCGTGACACTGGGTGGCATGGCGCTGACGCTGCTCCTTCGAAAAGCCAAACCGCACGGCCCCATGGCCGCTCATTAGCGGGAGGAAATAGAATGTTTCCAAGAGTGTTATGGTCCATTTGCGGAAGTGCTGTGTTCATTCTGACGGCAACGTTGGGCTGCTCCACTGCATCACATCTTCCGAAAGCCCAGGGCAACGTCCCGGAGAAGTGGAGCAAGAGTGCCAGCGCAGAGAACGGCCAACGTCTGACGTTCTTCGGGCAACCGCAACCGAAGGAGTGGTGGAAAGAGTTTCACGACCCGGTGCTGGACACCCTGGTCGAGCGCGCACTGGCCGGCTGCACCGATTTGAAGGCGGCGGAAGCCCGGGTGCGCGAAGCGCGTGCACAGCACGCGGTGGCAGTGTCTGACTTCTTCCCGCAGACCATGCTGAGCGACACGGCCCAGCGCACCCGTTCAAGCAAAGCACAGTTGGATGCCATGGGACCCGCCGCACTGTTCATGCCGTCGAAACAGAACCTCTTTCAAGCGGGATTCGACACTGCGTGGGAGATAGACCTGTTCGGCGCAACGCGCGAGTCGGAACGCGCCGCCAACGCGCGGACGGCCGCCCGGCTGGCCGAGTATTCGGGTGTCCGTATTTCGGTGGCGGCCGAAACAGCAAGAAATTACTTTGAACTGCGCCAAGCGCAGACATTGCGGACGGTCCTTTCCGACATGGTTCGCTCCCAGAAGGAAACCGTGGATCTGCTGGAACGGCGGCGTGCCGCGGGCACCATTGCGGATTTGGAGGTGACGCTGAGCCGCGGTCGGGTGGAAAGTTCCGCCGCACAAATACCTTCCGCGGAGGTCGGCATTCAGCGTGCGGTCACAAGCCTGGCCGTGCTTCTCGCCCAGTCCCCTGATTCCGTGCGGGAGTTGGTCGGCGAGAATCAAGGCACCGCGGACAGCAGCATCTCCATTGTGGTCGGGGTCCCCGCGGAAGTCCTGCGCGCGCGTCCGGACGTGCGGCGGGCGGAGCACGATATCGAGGCTGCAGCGGCGGCTGTCGGCATTTCGACGGCAGAGCTCTTTCCCCGGCTGGACCTTCTCGGGCGCGGCGGGACCAGCGGCCTGGAGTTTTCCGACCTGGGCAGTTGGGCGAACCGCTACTGGACCATGGGGCCGGCGCTGCGCTGGCCCATTCTGGACATCGGCCGTGTGTTGGGGAACATCCGCGCGCAGCGTGCCAGGCACGAACAGGCGCTTCACGCTTATGAGAAAGTGGTACTTACCGCCTTGAAGGACGTGGAGGACGCCGTGGTGGGCTATGGCGAGGCGCAAAAGGGGTGCGAGCGCCTTGCCCAGGCTGTCGGGCAGTATGAAGCGTCGATGAAGATGGCGCAGGACCAGTACAAAGCGGGCACGAAGGACTACCTCTACGTCCTGGAATCGGAGCGGCAACTGCTGGGTGCGCGTGAGGCCAAGGCCGCGGGCGATACGGCGGTGGCCACTGCCGCGGTCAGCCTCTGCAAGTCGCTCGGGGGGTGCTGGCCTGAGATGTCCGCCAGTTACCGAAACACCAATGACGGGCATGGCGACGGTGACAAGGAAGGCAACGCTTCTCAATCCGTGGCGAAAAGCGTATTTCTTTCAACTTCTGAGGGGAAACAGCCATGAAAGGCACGAAAGTCCCTGAAAACGTCGAGACTACTGACGACGTGCAGCGGCGCATTGCCTATCTGCGCACACACCGGGACGAGATAGCCGGCCGGCTGATCTCGGTGACGGCGCGCTGCGGCATGATGTACATCACAAAGCAGCTTGCACGCTTCAAAATCGGCACCGGGCAGGCATTCATTCTGGCGGAGCTTTTCATTAAGGATGATGTGAGCCAGGACGATATCCGCTGCTTGTTGAAGATGGACAAGGGGACTATAACCCGGGCTATGCAACGGCTGGAGGACCTGGAATACATCTCGCGCAGGCAGGACGACCATGACCGCAGGGTGGTGCGGGTGTATGTCACCGAGAAGGCGCGAGCCATTGAGCGTGAGTTCTTCGGGGTTCTTTACTCATGGAACCAGGGGATTCTCAAGGGAGTGGGTGCCGAGGAAGAGCAGGTGGCCCTGTCGGTGCTTCGCAGGATGGCTGAAAACGCCGAAGTGATGGCCCGCGGCTGCGTTTGAGGAAACGGCCCGCCGGGGATTATCTGCGTGGGTCAGTGTTTCTTTTGCGCGCGTATTTTGGCCAGAACGCTGTGATGTCTTCCGTAGAAGAAATAGATGCCGAAGCCGACAAGCAGCCAGACGATGAGGCGGAGCCAGTTTCCCGAGGGGAGCGACAGCATGAGGACGATGCAGAGGAGCGCCCCTAGGATGGGCGTCACGGGAACGAAGGGGCAGCGGAAGGGGCGTATGGCGTCGGGATTGGTGCGGCGCATGACGAGCACAGCCATGCAGACGATGACAAAGGCCAGCAGCGTGCCGATGTTGACGAGCTGAAGTAGGGTGTCGAGCGGGAGTATGGCGGACAGGGTGGCGACGGCAACGCCGGTGAGCATGCTGGATTTCCAGGGCGTGCGGAACCGGGGGTGAATGCTGGCAAAGAAGCTCTTGGGCAGGAGCCCGTCGCGGGACATGGCGAGCAGCACGCGGGGTTGGCCGAGCATCAGGCCGAGGATTACGGAGGTCATGCCTGCCAGGGCACCCACCGAAATTATGAACTGGGCCCAGGGCAGGCCGACGCGGCTGAATGCGGCGGCGACGGGCGCATCGATATCGATCTGGTTGTAAGGGACCATACCGGTGAGCACCGCTGCAAAAGCGATGTAAAGGGCGGTGCAGATGAGCAGCGAGGCGATAATGCCGATGGGCACGTCGCGCTGGGGATTGCGGGCCTCTTCGGCCTGGGTGGACACACAGTCGAAGCCGATATAGGCGAAGAACATGATGCCGGCACCCGCGAGCATGCCCACCGGAAGACCGTCTTTGACCATGCCCCAGTTGAAGACGCCGCCAAAGAAGCTCAAGCCTTTCCAACCGTAGGGGGCAAAGGGATGCCAGTTAGCGGGGTTGATAAAGAAGGCGCCCACGACGATAACGAACAGCACGACAAACAGCTTTATGACGACCATGACGGCATTAAACCGGGCGCTTTCCTTTATGCCCAGCACGAGGATGACGGTGATCATCACCGCTATGGCGAATGCGGGAAGGTCTATCAGAGTGCCCGTGGCAACAAGGTGGTGTGAGCCGGGATCGGTCATGAAGGGAGCCTTGGACAGGATATTGGGAAGATGGAGATCGACCATCCCGATGAGATTCTGGAAGTAATGCGACCAGCCATGGGCGACGGCTGAGGATGCAACGGTATACTCGAGGATCAGATCCCAGCCGATGACCCATGCGAATACTTCGCCAAGTGTGGCATAGGCGTAGGTGTAAGCGGAGCCGGCCACAGGGGCCATGGCGGCGAATTCGGCGTAGCACAGGGCGGCAAACACACAGGCCACACCGGAAACCATGATGGATGCGATAATGGCCGGTCCGGTGGTCTTGCATGCCGCGGCGCCGACTGCGACAAAAATGCCGGCGCCGATGATGGTGCCGATGCCGAGCGCCGTGAGGGAGACCGGTCCAAGCACCCGGTGAAGGCGATGCTCCCCCGCCATTTCCTCCAGCAGGAGGTCCAGAGACTTTGTGGCAAAAAAGTGCTTCATAGGGGTGCATCCACCTCCGCGAAGTTGTCGACGCCCTCGAATGCACGCCGACCGGGGAACTCCGCGCGCTTTGCAGTCAGGCCGACGGTTGGCAAATAGTAGGGTTATCCCCGCCTGGAAGTCAATTATCAACCAAATAGGGGACACCCCAGACTGAAAAGGGGTTGTTAGCATTACTGATTGGCTCTGCTATAGTCATAGGTATCGCCTGAAAGAAGCGACCGTATTGTTTCATGCAGGACCGAATGGAATGGAGGTGGCCATGACCGAAGTTTTGAGGAAGTTAAGCCGGGGTTATGCCGCAGTTGCTATAATGGTGCTTTCGATCATCCTGCTGTTTGTTCTTGTAAACGCTGCATTTCTTGTGTTTGGGCGAGGACAGGAGGAACTTTCCGGCATAGACAACGGATATCTCCCGAAAGAACTGCCGACACCCATACGCGACGAAGTCTATCCTGGAATGTCCCCGGATGAAGTGAAACGCATGGTGCGGGAGAGTTGGGCCATTTCCTATGAGTATGAGCCGTATAGGGAATTTCAACCCAAAGCGACCCGGGGAAAGTACACCAGCAACAGCGCAGAAGGTTTTCGATTCTGCAAGAACCAGGGTCCCTGGCCGCCTTCACAGGATAACTATAATGTCTTTCTCTTCGGAGGTTCGACCACATACAATGTTGGCGTGCCCGAAGATGACACGATCGCCTCGCACCTTCAGGACGCGCTCATGGAACAGGCCGGAAGGCCGGTCCGCGTTTACAACTTCGGATGCCCCCTGTTCTTCTCCAGTCCCGAGGGGGTGCTGTTTGAGCGTCTTCTCGTGAACGGCCACAAACCCGACTTGGCCGTATTCATCGATGGGTTGAATGAGTACTTTCATGAACGGGATGAACCGGGCTTCTCTGAGAAAATAGCGGTCATGTTTGCCAACAGGAATGCTGTCTCCTACCACCTCCGGGTTCTTGCCCATAGATTGCCCGTAGTCCGGGCGTTTAGAGAACACTATTCTCCGGCGTCCAAAGACGACCTGGGGAAATCGGCGCAAGAATGGGAGCGCCAGGATGTCTTGGAATCCATTCAAAGGAGATATTGGAGCAACGTCAAGAACATTCAAGCCGTTGCCGACGTGCATGGTGTGAAAACGCTTTTCGTATGGCAACCGACGCCACAGTATAAATACAGGGGAACCTATCCGTCACAAGAGGCCGACTACGGCAGGCATACACGGTCACAATACGGCTAT
>CAIJOU010000631.1 GCA_903822375.1 Candidatus Hydrogenedentota bacterium | reverse complement strand
TTCCGGCGGCATGAGGTCTGCGCTGGCCCGCGTGCGCACTTCCACAAAAACCGTGGTGTCCCCGTCGCAGGCGATGATGTCCACCTCGTTGTGACCGAAGCGGGCATTGCGCGCGAGAATGCGGAATCCTTTCCACCGCAGATGGCGGGCGGCCGCCGACTCCCCCCGGCGCCACAGCGGGCGCGAATCAGGAAACGGCCACATCCGGTGCCGCCCCGTCAAGGCCCCCGTCCGCGTCGCGGTCGCGGGCAAAGAGGCGAATCTCACCAAAAGAGCTGTGCTGGTGGGCGCGAATCCGGCGCATACGGCACAGTTCCAGAATCGCCAGAAGACAGCAGACCAGCTCGACACGGCTGCGGCAGGCCTGCCACAATTCCGTCCAAGACACGCTCTCGCGCTCCAGCAACAGAGCCTCAATGTGTCCGATCTTCTCATCCACCGAGGACTGTTCCATGGTCACTTTGTGGAACAAATCGCCGGCCACAAAGCGCAGCACGGACCGGACCGCCTTGAGCAGGTCGTACAGGCTCACCTCAATGAACCCGTCATCCTCCTCCTCGGCCGCCTCATAGATAGGCTTTACCCGCCGGCCAAACTGGTCGGACTGGTATTCGGCGCGGTCGCCCAAGCCCTTGGAAAGATCGCGGAACTTGCGGTACTCCAGTAGTTTTCCCACCAGTTCCAGCCGCGGGTCCTCCTCCTCGACCTCCTCGTCGTCCTCGTTGTCCAGTTCAATGGGGAGGATCATGCGGGACTTAATCTGGATCAGCGTGGCCGCCATCACCAGAAACTCGCCCGCCACATCAAGATTCTCTCCGCGCAGGATGTCGAGAAAGCGCAGATACTGCTCGGTCACCTGCATGATGGGAATGTCGAAGATGTCTATTTCCTGCTCTTTAATCAGATAGAGCAGCACCTCGAAGGGCCCCTCAAACTGGTCCAGTTGCAGGCGCAGGATCTCGTCGGAGACATCGTCCACGACAGGCACGGTTTCCCCCTCCACCGGAGCGGCGGACGGCTGCACATCAGGTTCGGAATTCACATCGGTCAACAGAAGATCCTTAAAACGCGGGAAACAGGCACCTTTCTTCTCTCCCTACCACCCCCTGATCGTAGCCCGTTCAGCGTCCCCGGTGCAACCCGCGCCGCGCCGGAGACTATTTGAGGAACAGCTCGGCCACGGGCACGGTCACATTGGGCCTCTGCACGGGCAGTTCCAGGGTGAGCGTGTCGGGTTTGCGCTCAAATCCGAGGGTTTCAGGAGGTGCTGCGCTCACGAAGCGCAGTTCCGAGGCGTCGTTAAGCAGTTGTGCGTATTCCACACGGTCGGCCAGCCCCTTGAGGTGGACATGCCGGAACGGCCACTCGTAGATGTGCAAATAGAGGCGCTTGCCGTTCTGCGTATACCGGCAACCCGAGGGAGCCGTAAATTCGCTCTGCGTGCAGCCGTAAACGGCGCGGTTGTGCAGCGCCATCCACCGGGCATACACCTCCAGCGCGCGATCGGCGCGGTCATCGAAGATGCCGCGGGCCGTGGGACCGACGTTCATGAGGAGGTTGCCGCCGAGGGCGACGCTGTTGACGAGCATCTGCACGAGCTGTTCGGGGCTTTTCCAGGTCGCCTCGTCGCGGTGGTAGCCCCAGGACCCGCTGAAGGTCTGGCAGGCCTCCCAGTAAACGGGCTTGCCGTCGATGTGCGGCCATTCGGTGGGCTGATACTGTTCGGGCGTGTGTATGTCGGCCATTTCGGGCGGCAGGTCGAGCCGGTTGTCCACGATGATGCCGGGCTGCAGTTCGCGCACCATTTTCAACAGCGCCTCGCTGCCCCAGTCCGCGCGGCCTTTTCCTTTGAGCCCCTTCGCCTCCATGTCGGGATAGGAAAAGTCGAACCACATGACATCAATCTTGCCGTAGTGTGTCAGCAGTTCGCGCACCTGCCGGTGCATGTAGTCGCGGTAGCGCGCGACATCGCGGGTCTCGTTCATTTTCAGCGCGTCGGGGTGGTTGCGCAGCGGATGGAGCGGGTCGATGGGGAAGTCCGGATGATGCCAGTCAATGAGCGAGTAGTAGAAGCCCACCTTGAGCCCTTCGGCGCGAAAGGCGTCCACCGCTTCGCGGATAAGGTCACGCCCGGCGGGCGTGTTCACCGCCTTGTAGTCCGTCTCGTCCGTGTCCCACAGGCAAAAGCCCTCATGGTGTTTGGTGGTCATTACGAAATACTTCATGCCCGCCGCCTTCGCCGCGCGCGCCCACGCGCGCGGGTCGTACAGGTCGGGGTCAAACACGCGGAAATATTTCTCGTAGGCCTCGTTCGGAATCTCCTCCGCATGGCGCACCCATTCGTGGCGCGCCGCGGCGGCATAGAGCCCCCAATGAATGAACATGCCGAAGCGGTCCTGCGTGAACCAGCCCATGTCACCGGCCACGTCGGCCGGTCGCGGAATCGATGCCATGTCCGTGCTCCTTGCGTTCCCACCCGCCCTGCGCGCGAAACTATACCCGTTTTGAAAGGCGGGCTGCATCCGACGCGCTCCGCCTTCGCCGCAAACTTCGCGCGGCGCTTTCCGCCTCAATCGCCGAATAAGGAGATGTCCGTCTTGGGATGCCCTTTCAGGGCAATCAAAAGCAACACCTCTGACCCAGGGGCGCCCTCACCCTTTGGGTGACGGGCGGCCCTGGGCTGCCGTCGGTTGTCCCGTTGGGACAAAGCGTAATCGCGAACAGGTAGCTATATCGCGAACTGGTAGCCATGTCGCGAACAGGTAGCTATATCGCGGGCGGGTAGCCGTGTCGCGAACAGGTAGCTGTATCGCGGGCGCGTAGCTACGTCGCGGGCGGGTAGCCATGTCGCGGGCGGGCGACTGTATCGCGAACGGGTGACCTTAGTGTCGTGCCGGACTCCTCCGCTGCGCAAACCGCAACGGCCGCCAACCGTTGCACCTGTGTTGCAGCAAAGCTAACCTGGGTTCGCTGCGGCAGCCGAAATCAACCACCCCCCGCCTTTCAGCGGTGGTTTAGAACTATTTGCCGGTAATATGCGCATGCCCGAGGATGTGAATCGAGCATTGGGTCTGCAAAATCGATTGTCAGGATGCGCGCTGGCCCCGCATCTCATTCTTAAACCGCTCTATTGAGATGAGTGAGGCGGGCCCCGAACTTGGACAGCACAAACGACCGCTAAAATGGCGTATTTCAATGGACGCCATCCGGCGGGGGGGGGGGGGGGGACGGACCA
>CAIJOU010000630.1 GCA_903822375.1 Candidatus Hydrogenedentota bacterium | reverse complement strand
GCTTGGCTCATAATCAACGAAAAATGAAAGTGTCGTCGGGACGCTGGCTGTTGAAGGTCGCCACGTAGCAACGCAGCGCGTCGGGCTTCAGGATTGCGCCCGCTCGCTCTGCGGGCGCGGCGGCATGGGCTTGCACGTTGTTGGGAAACAGTTCCGATACGATGACGTCTTTCCGGCGCGATTCCGGGGTGACTTTCAACTCAATCAACTTTCCATTTTCCACCCGACCCTCAACGGTGGTCTGGTAAGGAGCGTGGAGTTTGAAGTCGGCGTTCCAGTCCTTCGGCCAGGCGGGGAGCAGATGGATTTTTTTCCCATCGGTCTGCATGATCATGCACTGAAGCGTGCTGAGAATGACAGAGCCGTTGCATTGGTCAGGTATCCAGTCGAAGTTCGGCCCCCAGAAGGCGGGAAACCGGCTGTCCGGGCGGTTCGCCTTTTCGGTGGCACCGCCCATGAGATTTTCCGTGGTGACGTTCTGGAGCAGATACGCCTTTGCCTGATCGGTCAGCCCCAGCAAGGCGGCCTGAATCGCATCCTGCTGCCAGCCGCCCGTGCGTTTGTTGCCGCGGCGCGCAAATGTTTCCCGGCCGATTTCCAAATCTGGTTTCCCAACGCCGTAGATCGGATAAGGAAAGACCGCATACAGCTCGGGGTTTTCGCAGTTCTTCCGGTCAGAGAAGACATGCGCGGGTTTCAGCCATTTCTTCCCGGCTTCGTCGGCGATGGGCAGTTCCTTCACCTCGCCGAACAGGCGCTGCCAACGCGCGCGCTGTTGAGCCGTGGTCAACGGCTTTGGCAAATCAAGCAGTCCCGCCAGCACAACCCGCAGACCGGCGACGACGGGAAGCGGGTCCTCGGCGGTGTGCCACGTTTCCAACGACTGCGAAGGGGAGATGTGCAACCTGCCTTCCTTGGTGCGCTGATAATGCTGGTCGTAGAAAAGCACAGTCTCATCCGCAATGGGCAGCAGCGTGTCCCGCACGAACGCCGCATCCCCGGTATTCAGGTGATAGGCCAGCAGAATGGCCGACAATTCCAATCCGCCGTCCCAGTAATACTTCATGTAGCCGGAGGTCGGGTAGAAGGCCGGATTGCCACGGCCAAAATCCTCATTCCGATTGAGTCCCCAGATTTGCGTGGTCTCGGAGAAGAACACTCCGTCATGGCCGAAATAGTGGCGCGTCCGTTCTTTCAGCAGCGGCAGCATGTCCCGATACATGTTGAAGAGCGGCGGCATCTCGTCGTAATCCCCGGCAGCCAGCATGGGCCAGTAGATCAATCGCGTGTTCTGAAACCAGTATGGCCCGCCCCATCGCCGGTGGTCCGGGCCGCAATACTGACCCGCCGGGACGTTCTGATAATTGTCCATTCCGTCCACAGTGAACAGCGAGCCATTGAACTTGATGGGGTAATTGCCGCGTCCGGCACAGGCGGTTACGAACCGCTGGAGCGCGTAAGCCTGACTCACCTCGAAAGCCTCGTTCAAATCGCTTTTGACCTTCTTGCTCCCCTGCCCTGCAATCCGCTCGCCGTCCCCTGCTGATTGTCCCGGGAGGAGGGATATTTGCCGATGCCGTGCGGCAGTCTGGCGCCTCCACCGATGCCGACGCTGCCCACTGGATGGCATGCGCTGCCATGGACCAGTACGGGTGGACACTCGCTGCACGGGGTGTCATGACCACCACGCGGATAGTACCTCCCCGGGATACGTGCGTCCTCCTCCCGTACTGTGCCCTGCGCCGCTATGATCCCCTCCCCCATTCATGGGACATCACTTCCGACCCGATCGCAGCGTGGGTCGCCGGCATGATTGGTGGCGATCTTCT
>CAIJOU010000629.1 GCA_903822375.1 Candidatus Hydrogenedentota bacterium | reverse complement strand
CGGTGGAATTTCCGGAAGCCCCCCCGTCAATTCCTATACCGACAACATGGCCGCAAGCCCGGCAGGGTTTTATCGCGTGAGGCAGGAATAATGGATAATTGACAATTGACAATGGACAATGAGGAAGATTGTGAACCGCGGAATACACGGACCGACACGGAAGAAGCAGTGTGAAAATAACCGCGTCTTGCGAAGATTCTGAGAGATAGTAGTGCGGAAAAGAAATGAAGACAGAAATTAACCACAAAGAACACAAAAGGAAGAACGGCTTTTAACTACGAAGCAGTTCACTAGACCCAAGACGCTAGACCCTTTAGGAGTATGAGATGCTGACACCGATACCTGAGATTTTGGAAGAACTGCGGCAGGGCCGCATGATTATTCTGGTGGATGACGAGGATCGCGAGAATGAGGGCGATATTGCCATCGCGGCGGAATTCGTCACGCCGGAAATTATCAACTTTATGGCAATCCATGCGCGGGGCTTGATTTGCATGCCCATGGAGGAGGACCGGATAAAGCACCTGAATCTCCCTCCCATGGTGGCTGAAAACACCTCGCGCCTGAACACGGCGTTTCACGTGACCTTCGAGGCGAAGGAGGGGGTAACCACGGGCATCAGCGCACATGACCGCGCGCACACCATTCGTGTTGCAGCGGCCCCGAACGCGCATGCCGACCAGTTGGTGCGGCCGGGACATGTGTTTCCACTGTGCGCACGCAAGGGCGGGGTGCTTGTGCGTGCAGGGCAGACGGAAGGCTCGGTGGACCTCGCCAAGATTGCGGGCCTTACCCCGTGCAGCGTGATCTGCGAAATCATGAAGGACGACGGCACGATGGCGCGGATGCCGGATTTGGAAGTGTTCGCGAAGGAACACGACCTGAAGATATGCGCGATTTGCGACATCATCGAATACCGGCGCAAGACGGAAAAGCTGGTGCGGCGTGCGGCCGAGGTCAGCCTGCCCACCGAGTACGGGGACTTTCGGTTGATTGCCTACGAGAATGACATCGACGAGTTTCAGCACATGGCGCTGGTGAAGGGGGATGTGGCGGGGCGTGACGACGTTCTGGTGCGGGTACATTCGGAGTGCTTTACCGGGGACATCCTGGGTTCGCTGCGTTGCGACTGCGGCAAACAGCTTCATGCGGCCATGGCCGCCATCCAGAAGGAGGGCCGTGGGGCGGTGCTCTATCTGCGCCAGGAAGGGCGTGGGATCGGGCTTATCAACAAGCTTCGCGCCTATGAACTTCAGGAAAAGGGCATGGACACGGTGGAGGCCAATCTTCATCTGGGCTTTGACCCCGATCCGCGGGAGTACGGAATCGGCGCGCAAATCCTGTATGATCTGGGGGTCAAAGGCATGCGCCTGATGACCAACAACCCTGTAAAGCGCGCGGGCATTGAGGGCTACGGTCTGAAGGTTACAGGCCGGGTGCCCATCGAGATCGCCCCGAACGAACACAACCGCGATTACCTGCAGACGAAGAAGGATAAATTCGGGCATCTAATCTCGGGCCGCGGCCCGGAATCAAAGAAAGAGGAGAGCAAATAATGCCGAAGGTCATTGAAGGCGAATTCACCGCTTCGAAGAAGCGTTATGGCATTGTGGCCAGCCGGTTCAACGAGTTTATCACCACCAAACTGATAGGCGGCGCGGTGGACACGCTCACCCGCCACGGCGTGGCGGATGAAAGCATCACGCTGGCTTGGGTGCCGGGCGCGTTTGAGATCCCGCTGGCGTCCAAGGCCATGGCCGCTTCGGGCAATTATGACGCGGTAATCGCGCTGGGCTGCGTTATCCGCGGTGCAACGCCCCACTTTGATTATGTGGCCGCGGAGGCGGCCAAGGGCGTGGGCCAGGTGGCGCTGCAGACGGGCGTGCCGGTGATATTCGGCATTCTCACCACGGACAGCATTGAGCAGGCCATCGAACGCGCGGGCACCAAGGCTGGAAACAAGGGCTCCGATGCGGCGATGGCGGCCATCGAGATGACGAGCCTGCTGGACAAGTTGGAGCAGGCATGAGCTTTCGTGAACGCAGTATGGGCCGTCGGCTGGCCCTTCAGTATATGTTCGCCCTGGACTATACGGGATATGACTGGCAGGCGGGATTGGAGTCGTTTTGGGGCATGGACCCCATACGCCTGTCCCGCGAGTCTCTTGAAACGGGGGAGAGTCCCGTGTTTGAGGCTGAGACGTCCAATATCAGCAAGGCAAAGGCGCGTGCCTATGCCGAGCGTCTGATTGAGGGCGCCTGCGCGAACGAGGCCGAGATCTCGGAACGCATTGCCTCGGCCCTGGACAACTGGTCCCCCGACCGCATTGGACGCGTTGAACGCAGCGTGTTGCGTGTGGCGATGAGCGAACTTCTGTACGGGGGCGGCATGCCCGCCGCGGTGGTAATCAGCGAGGCGGTGAACCTCGCCAAGGAGTTTGGTTCCGAGGATGCGCCGCGCTTTGTGAACGGTGTGCTCGACCGGATGCGGAAGACGCTGGAGGCGGACGACTTTACGAGTCCGCCGCCCCGGGTGGACCAACCCGATGACGCCGAGGCGTCCAGTGAAGAGGATGAATAAGGGGGGAGGCCAGAAGACGCCGGACCCGCAGACTGCGGGGGGATGGGTGGACTTCCACCTTCACAGCAACTCTTCCGACGGCTCTGACAGTCCGGAAGAGGTTGTGCGCCGTGCCGCGGAGTTCGGCATGCGCGGTTTGGCCCTGACGGACCACGACAGTATGCAGGGTCTGGCGGAGGCGGCCGAGCGCGCGCGAAATTCCGGTCTTGGTTTTCTGAACGGGGTGGAGATCAGTGCGGGACATGGCGGGATTGAGGTGCATGTTGTCGGCCTGGGGATTCACCCTGACAACGGGCTGTTTCGGGACACCATCGACGCATTGGCAAAAGGCAGAGCCCGGCGTTTTCTGGATATGGCGAAGCGGCTGGAAGACGCGGGGTTTCCGGTTCTGGCCTTTGCTGAGGACGCCGTGCGTGACGGTGCGCCCTGCGGAAGAATGAACCTGGCCGCCCGGCTTCGGGAGATGGGTATAACCCGGAGTGTTCAGGAAGGATTTGACCGATTCTTAAAGCCGGGGGGTGCGGGCTATGTACCCAAGCCGTTGACGACGGTGGACGAGGCAGTCGGGGCGGTGCATGCGGCGGGGGGGCTGGCCTTTGTTGCCCATCCCGGTCTCGGAAAAGGGTTGCTCCGGATTCTTCCGGACCTGTTGACCCGGCCTTTTGACGGCATTGAGGCATACCATGTCAGCCATTCACCGGCGCGGACGGAGGAACTCTTGCGGCTGGCGCGGGACCGGGGTCTTTATGTGTCCGGAGGCAGCGACTGCCACGGCACCATCAAGGGGCACGTCCCCGAAATGGGGCGTGTGCGCGTTCCTGTGGCGGTTGTGCGTCCGTTGCTGGAACGTCTCGGACCCGACTGTTGGGGCGCGGCTATCCCGCCGGTGTAATGGCGCAGGACTGCATGTCGCGGACGAGTTGCGCCAATTCCGTTGGCGTGACTGAAGTGTTTGCAAGATGGAGACGTTTCAGCGCCCGAAGCTCGCGGAAGACGGGGAGGCTGCGTGAGGTGATGTTGGGCGCGCCGTCGATATAAACGCGCTCAAGCAGCGGAATCTTCTTCAGCACTTCAATGCCCTGATCGCCGATTTTGGTGTTGGTGAGTTTGAGTTCCTGCAAGCCCGTGTTGCGGGCGAGTTTGTTCATTCCAGCGTCGGTCACGGCCGTGCCTGTGATCTCCAGTATCAGCACGCCGCGCAGGAACGCCGGGCCGTCCATGCTCACATCGTTGATCTCGGCCCCCGAAAGCACGAGCGTGTGAACGTCGGTAATCGCCAGCATTTTGAGGGCGGAGAGATCGGATATGCCTTCGGCGACGGCCAGCTTGACCTCCATTCCCGCCGGAATGGTCACCTTGCCCTTTGCGGGGCCGAATTGCTGCCACTCCTCTTCGACCCGGTGCCAGGGGCGGAGGGCAATGAAGCCTATGGATTTGTCCTCGGGGAAGGACAATATGTGTTCGGCCGGCGGCGCAATGT
>CAIJOU010000628.1 GCA_903822375.1 Candidatus Hydrogenedentota bacterium | reverse complement strand
TGCGCGGCACGGCGCATTCAAACGGGCTCGCAAACAAGCAACGGAACGGTGCGCTTCGTTCCGCTGCGCGAAACTCCGCACACCCTACGGTTGAGCAGGCATACCCGTCTTGTTGAATGCGTCACCCGCGCCGGATGAGGGTGGTCCAAGGGGTAACCAACCGGGGACACCGGAGAAAGGAGCGGGACATGAAAACGCTTTGGCCGTGGATGTTGGTGATAGGGATTGCATGCATGGTGGGTTTTGCGCTGCCCGCCGTGGCGGCGGATGCCGCATCGGGGGACAAGGAAGCGATCAAGATTGACCTGCCCGAACCCAATTTTCAAGGCACGCCTTTTGAATACGATGGCCCAAATCTGGAGCCCTATGATTTCCATGATCGGCCTCCTTTTCTGGCACCCAAGGGGACCGAGGTGGTTTCGAAGGGCAAGACGGTGACCTCCAGCGCCAAGACCCCCATCTTTGGCGAACTGAAGATGATCGTCGACGGCGACAAGAATTACACGAAGAACAGCCTGGTCGAACTGCCGGAGGGGATACAGTGGGTCCAGATTGACCTGGGGGCCGAATACGAGACTTATGCCGTGCTGCTCTGGCATTTCCATCAGGACAAACGGGTCTATTTCGACAATGTCGTCCAAGTGTCCAACGACCCCGAGTTCAAGACCGGCGTGACGACGCTCTACAGCACCGACTATGATAACAGCACCGGTTTGGGCGTGGGCAAGGACAAGGAATACATCGAAACCAACAAGGGCCGCCTCATTGATGCCAAAGGCGTAAGAACCCGCTATGTCAGATGTTACACCAACGGCAACAACAACGACGAGAAGAACCACTACATCGAAATCGAGGTCTTCGGCAAGCCTGTTACCGCGGCCTCAGACCCACAGACTAAGAACGTAACCGAAGGAAAATCAGCCGTTAAGGTAGAATTGCCCGCACCGTCCTTCCAGTGACTTTGAAACCGTCCCGGCGCAGGCCGGGTCTGAAAACGACCAGCACCCCTCAGGTGAAACTACGGACCGTTTTTTGATAGAATAGCGGTCCTTGCCGTGTCACCCTGGGGAACGCGGCAACGTTAAATCATCAGCAAACTGCTGTCCGGACCGACCGGACGGCCCTAACAAGGAGTGGAACATGAAGGCGTTTTGCACACTGACGTTTGGCCTGATCGCGGCGATCACGCTGTTCTGCGCGATGCCGGCTTTTGCCGCGGACGCACCGGCCGCCCCGGCGGGCGATTTGGAACCCCTGAAGATCGAACTGCCCGAGCCGTTCTTCGGCGGCACGCCGATTGACTACTGGTCGGCCAACCTTGAACCGGAAGACTTCAAAGATCGCGCACCGTTCATGGCCCCGAAGGGCACGGCGCTCATTTCCAAGGGCAAGCCGGTCACCTCGAGCGCGAAGAACCCGAACCTGGGCGAGCTCAAGATGCTGGTCGACGGCGACAAGAACTACGCGAAGAACAGCCTGATCGAGCTGGGCGACGGCGTGCAGTGGGTGCAGATCGACCTCGAAGCGTCGAAGAGCATCTACGCCGTTCTCGTTTGGCATTTCCATGAGGGCAAACGCGTCTACTTCGACGTCGTCGTGCAGGTGTCCGATGATCCCGAGTTCAAGACCGGCGTGACCACCGTCTACAACAACGACGTGGACAACAGCGCGGGCCTCGGCGTCGGCAAGGACAAAGAGTACATCGAGAACAACAAGGGCCGCCTGATTGACGCCAAGGGCGCCAAGGGCCGCTATGTGCGCCTCTACACCAACGGCAACACGGCGGACGACAAGAGCCACTACGTCGAAGTCGAAGTGTTCGGCAAATAAGCGGCACATTTCTGCTGTCATTCTGCGCGCCGTTCCGGGAAACCGGGACGGCGCGTTTCTTGTTATTGAGTGCGTGCGGGCATGCCTCGGCATTGTGGCGCGGGCATCTTGCCCGTGGTCGGGGGACATGGGCGGGACGCCCATGCCATGGAAAGCGGCGGCGTGCTTGCTTTCCTCTTGCGCGGCCCGTAAGGTAATCGCATGAAACGTTATGAGATGGCAGCCTTTGTTCTTCTCTTCGCCGCCGCGGTGGTGGTGGGCGCGGCCTTTCGCCTGTCGGCGTTGGAAAAGCGGCCCGTGCACGGCGACGAGGCAAACCAGGCGGTCAAGACGGGGCGTCTGCTGGAAAAGGGGGTATACCACTACGACCCGAAAGAGCACCACGGTCCGACGCTCTACTACATGGCTTTGGCCGTGCTCAAGGCGGCCGGGGTGGACAAGTTCAGCGACTCCACCATGACGGAATACCGCCTGGTCCCCGCCCTCGGCGGCATCGCCATGGTGGTGTTGGCGGGGTTGCTGGTCCTGCCGCTGGGCCGCTGGGCGGCCTTTTGGGCGGCGTTGCTGACCGCCGTGTCCCATGCGATGACCTACTACAGCCGCTACTACATCCAGGAAATGCTGCTGGTCCTGTTCGTCTATGCCGTCCTGGGGTGCGCATGGCGGTGGTGGAGAAAGCCCGGTATCGGCTGGGCCATGGCGGCAGGGGCCTTTCTTGGACTGGTCCATGCCACCAAGGAAACCTGCGTGGTCATCTTTGCGGCGATGGCCGCCGCGAAGGTACTCACCATCCTTTACAGCCGCGTGCGGGACGGCCGCTGGCCCGCCCTTTTCGGGGAGGACGCCCCCTCGGCAAGACTTTCCACCAAGGTCCTGTGCCTGCATTGTGCCGCACTCTTAGCCGTGGCCGTTATGGTGTCCGTCACCTTCTTCTCCTCCTTCTTCACCTACCCGCAGGGGGTGGTGGACTCCGTCATGGCCTTTACCACCTACCTGCACCGGGGCGCGGAGGGGGCGGGCAGCGTGGCCCTTCACGACAAGCCCTGGTACTACTATTTCTCCCTGCTGGGCTGGACCTACCGCACCGCCGGTCCAAAATGGACCGAGGCCCCCGTGCTGGTTCTGGCGGCTTTGGGGGCCATTGTGCTGCTGGGACGGTCCGGAACCGGGGTGAACGCCCGTTCGGCGCTTCTGGGCCGTTTTCTGGCCTTTCTGACACTGATTCTGTCCGTGGTCTTCTCGCTGCTGACATACAAAACCCCCTGGAACCTCCTGATTTTCTTCCAAGGGATGATTTTGCTGGCCGGGGTGGGCGCGGCGGCCCTCGTGCGCGCCGGCCGGTGGAAGCCGATGCAGGCGGCGCTGTGCGCGGTGGTTCTGGGTATGGCGGCCTTCGGGGCGCGGCAGGCCTGGCAGGGCAATTTCGTGTATGCCGCCGACGCGCGCAACCCCTACGCCTACGCCCACACCAGTTCCGCCGTGACCCGGTTGATCGACCGGGTGCATGACCTGTGCGCGGTGGACCCGGCCGGCAAGGCCATGCGGGTGCACATCATCCAGCCCGGCGGCGACTATTGGCCGCTGCCCTGGTACTTCCGCGACCTGACCAAAGTCGGCTATTGGGGCGATATTCCCGCCGCGCCGGACGCTCCGGTGATTATCACCGCCCCCCAACTGGTGCCCAAGCTCCAGCCACTCCTGAAGGACCAGTATTTCATCGAAACCCACGGGTTGCGTCCCGGCCGGCTGCTCACCGTTTTCATCCGCCAGGACCTTTGGGACCGGTTCATGGCGGGCCGTTCCTGACGCGCCCGGCACAAGAGTGGCGTGGTCGGGAAACCATGCCGCAACGGCGGTTCCGGACGCACTTTTTTGACCGTTTTCCACCCCCTCCCCGTTATGGGCGGTTTGTGCCAAATCACCCCATTCCCGCCCACAAGATAGCCGGTGAATTCTGAGAAATACCTCAAAATATGGGGGTCGGAAGGTTGTTTTGATCATTCCCCTATGATATAATGTCGTGATTCACAAAATGGTCTTCCCGCGCCGGGGGTCTACATCGAGGTAAGTGCAATGGCTAACACGGGTTACACAGGCGATTCCATCCAAGTCCTAGAGGGGCTTCAGGCCGTTCGAAAACGTCCCGCGATGTACATCGGCGACACCAGTTTTCGCGGTCTGCACCATCTCGTTTACGAGGTCGTCGACAACAGCATCGACGAGGCGCTGGCGGGCCATTGCGACCAGATCAAAGTCACCATCCACATCGACAACAGTGTGACGGTGGAGGACAACGGACGCGGCATTCCGGTGGACAAGATGCGGGATCCGAAGTACCGCAACAAGAGCGCGCTTGAAGTGGTGATGACGGTGCTGCACTCGGGCGGCAAGTTCGACAATTCCTCCTACAAGGTTTCCGGCGGTCTGCACGGCGTGGGCGTGTCCTGCGTGAACGCGCTGTCCAAATGGCTTGAGGTGGAGGTGCGCCGCGACGGTCTGGTGTGGTTCATGGCGTTTGAGCGCGGCATACCCAAGGGGCCCATCGAGCAGAAGGGCCGCGCGCGCACGTCGGGCACGAAGATCACCTTTCTCCCCGACGTGGACATCTTCGAGGAGTCGGTGTACAACTCGGAGACGCTCATTCTGCGCCTGCGCGAACTGGCCTTCCTGAACAAGGGCGTCAAGATCGTCTTCGAGGACGAGCGCAACGACGACGAGGCCGTCGTGATGCAGCACAAGGGCGGCATTGCGGAGTACGTGCAGTGGCTGAACCGGAACAAGGAGCCGCTGCACCGCAAGGTCATCTACATGGAGGCGGAGCGCGACAAGATCGAGGTCGAGGTGGCGCTGCAGTACACGGCGGCCTACACCGAAACGGTGTTCAGCTTTGCGAACAACATCAACACGCACGAGGGCGGCACGCACCTGAGCGGTTTCCGCGCGGCGCTGACCAAGAGCCTCAACGACTACGCCAAGAAAAGCGGCGTGGCCAAGAAGGAAAGCTTCTCCATCAGCGGCGACGACTCGCGCGAGGGGCTGACGGCGATTGTCTCCGTGCGCGTGAGCCAGCCCCAGTTCGAGGGGCAGACCAAGATGAAGCTCGGCAACAGCGAGGTGCAGGGCATCGTCAACTCGCTGGTGTACGAGGGCCTGCAGAATTTCTTCGAGGAAAACCCGCCCATCGCCAAGCGCATCATCGAGAAATCGGTCGAGGCGGCGCGGGCGCGCGAGGCGGCCCGCAAGGCGCGCGACATGACGCGGCGCAAGAGCGCGCTGGACTCCATCGGCCAGGCGGCCAAGCTGGCCGACTGCTCCGAGCGCGACCCGGCGCTGTGCGAGCTGTTCATCGTCGAGGGCGACAGCGCCGGCGGCTCGGCCAAGCAGGGCCGCGACCGCCGTTTTCAGGCGATCCTGCCGCTGCGCGGCAAGGTGCTCAACGTGGAGAAGGCGCGCGAGGACAAGATGCTGGGCAACAACGAAATCCGCTCGCTGATCATCAGCCTGGGCGCGGGTTTCGGCAAGGACGATTTCGACACGGCCAAGCTGCGCTACCACAAGGTCATTATCATGACCGATGCCGACGTGGACGGTGCGCACATCCGCACACTGCTGCTCACCT
>CAIJOU010000627.1 GCA_903822375.1 Candidatus Hydrogenedentota bacterium | reverse complement strand
TTCCAGCGGCATGTCTTCATAGCGGACATACTCCTTTTGCTGCAATTCCGCAAAGTTGTTCTGGTTGGTGACAATGTTCCTGAGAAACCCAAGGTCCCAGACCTTTTTTTGGAGGAACTCCTCTTTCGAATGGCCTGTTATCTCGAGCATGAACGGATTCACGTCAACAACCATGCCCGACTCGGCGTCGAGGATCAGAATGCCGTCTTTCGCCGACTCGAAGAGACGGCGATACCGGAGTTCCGAACTGAGCTGCGCCTGCAGGGCCTCGCGCTTCCCCTCTTCCGATGCGCGGAGCGCGAGGTAAAGGCGAGCCTGCCGATTCCGGTAGACATAGGATATCGTCACCGCGGCGAGCACGATGAGGAGCGCCACAACCAGGGTGCTGCCCCAGGCGCGGTAGCTCGCCTCGGCCAGCATCTCGGAACGGTCCACCTTGGCCACGATGAACCAACTGGAACCGGGCACCGCCAGCAAGTCCGCGAACACCTTGATGCCGCGGTAGTCGCTGCCCTCGAACAGGCCCCGTTTCCCCAGGACCGCCTGCACGGCCGGGATGTCGGTCCGGGTCATCGGGAAGCGCATTGTCAGCGCGGTGCCGGACTGGAAGCGCAGTTCGTTGAGAAAGAGGACGGAGTCGCCGTCCCTGCGCACCAGAAGGGTCTCGGCGCTCCGGCTGGGAATGGGCCAGGACTGGAGGAGCGGATAGAGAAACTGCGCGGCGCCGCAGCGCAGCACCACGACGGCGATGGGTTGCCCGTCGTCATCGGTCACCGGCGCGACGGCGTCAAGGTGCATGTGGCCGGCAGGGTCTCGGAAGATCTCCGAAAGCACCGCCTGCTTTTCCGCAACCGCCTGCGCGACGGCCGCCGTCGTGGCCGCGTTCACCGCTTGGGAGTCGTCCTTGACGTCCAGCAGAACCCGTCCGTCCAGGCTGAGGAGCAGCGCGTCGTCATAGCCGTAGGTTTTCTCGATAATCTCAAAACGTGCCCGAAAGACTTCCTGAATCCCTACAACGCCGGGATCCTTCAGCCAGGCGGTGACGGCCTTTCTGAAAAGCGGCGTTACGGCGTTTACGTAGGCGTTGTCCCGCCGCTCCTGCCGCCATTGCACGATCTGGCTGACCTTCAAGGCGCCGATGGCCGCCAGTTCGTCGTGCTTTTGGACGCGGATGCGCTTCTCAGACACCCGGTAGAACCCGTATCCGCCGATGGCAAACACGAGGACAAGCACCGCCAGCAGGAGCGCCAGGGTTCGCTTGCTTTCCAAGTCAACCCATTTCCGGGCCATCAGGACACCCTTTCATGTGAGCGTTGGGAGTTAGGAGAAAATTCTGTTGTGTGTCATCCAGTATTGGCCGACGCTTTTCACAACGGCATCGAAATCAAAGAAACTCAGCGGCTTCATGAGGTAGCTGTTCGCGCCGCAGCGGTAGCTCCTGGCGATGTCGCCGGGGTCCTGGGAATCACTGAAGATGACCACAGGCGTGAGCGTAAGCGCGTCCTGCGGCTCCGATGCCCGTATTTGACCGAGCACGGAAAAACCATTCGCTCCGGCATCTCCAAGTCCAGCAAAACCAGCTTTGGGGGGCCGCTCGCTGTCGTTGTCTTCCACCACGAGTATGTCCATCGGCTCATAGTACTGCACAAATGCGTCTCCATCGGGCCGCACACGCTTGAGTTTGGGTTGTGTTCCACTGTGAAATTAAATCAGACGCACGTAAAGTTCTGGCAAGGTTATGGTAAAGATTCGGTAAAGAACTCTTGCCTGTGATTCCCGAAAATCCATCCGGCACTGATTGGCGCGTGTAGTGAGTGCGCATGCCCCTGCGGAACTGTTGTCGCACCTGTGCGCGCGGGCTGCCCTGCTCGCGGCCAGGACTAAGCCCGATTATCTGTCTGCGCTAAGTATGGCGTAAACCACACTGACGTCAAGCATGGAAATGCGTAGCAGAAGACATTCCGTTGCGCGCATAGACGCATTCAAACACGGCCATGCGCCGACGGCGCTCCAATCTCCGGGAGCCCATCTCATCGGACAGAACCTGACGCAGCCCCCCCGCTTGCCTCCATGCGCGCCACCGCCAAGTCCTTCTTCCACTCCGTATGACTCGCCGCCTGTATTTCATGCTCCGTAAATGTGCTCGGGTTCCGTATACCTCACCGCCTAGATAGCAGGAGCACCGGCTCCGCTCAAGGGCAGGGCGTGTCATCCCTGAAGTCGCTGGGCGCGGTCAAGTGGGTTTTGGCAAGTCGTGCCGGGAGGCAATACAACAGGAAGCCCCGGCGGGTATACGATGACCAACCGGGGCAGTGCCGGGGGCAGAGACATGGAGGACCAGAGAGGCCCCCTAGCACATTGAAAATCATACTCACCCCAGACTTTTAACGCAAGACCAATCTCTAGAAGGAAACCCCAGCCTACCAGTGCAGCCTGCGTCGGGCATCTCATCACAAGGCCGACGAGGTGGTCGTTCCTCTCAGGGCATCCTGGCGCGACGGCGCCGCAAAAGGAAGCCCCAGCGGGTGTTGGTTGACCAGCTAGGGCAGTGCCGGGGGAGGGTAGGGGAATGGGGACTCGGGTAGGACCCCTAGCACATTAAACAGCATACTCGCCCTAGGATTTTAGCGCAATACAAATCTTAGGACCGCGAATGGAATGCGGTTTCAGGGTTAGGAGAAAATCCCTCTTTTGAGCATTGCATCACCAGCCAGCTTGTAGACAGGCAGCCGAGGGGGGCTGCGTTCTCCTGTCCGCCATCACCGGCTCACCGTTGGCGATTCCAAAAAATCACAAAAAAAATCCGCGCCCGGTAAGTGGGTGTCATCGTCACCATTGGAATGACCTCGCCCCCCCCTCGCCCCCCCCTTGACGCGCCGCGGCTCGACAGTTGAGACTGGCCGCGGTTGAATGCCACGGCAGCGCGGATGGGAATAAGCAGCACCTGGTCGCTGAGCGGCATGGCAGTATGGCTGGGGAGAGGGTTCGTCGGACAGGGTATGCTGCGGGAGGGGGACGCGGTGGCGGAGAGTCGCTACGCCGGGGTCGCGACAATGATCAGGAAGGGGTCTGTACGCCTGTCAGAGACGCGTACGGGAGCCGGGGGGAGTCGTTGCCCCCTGACGACACCCCGTTCCCCGTACCCCCTCTATACACTTCTTCCTATCACGGTCATCACCCGCCCGGTCCCTTGCCGGTCAACGCTTCGGCCAGCAGGGCGATCAACGTGTCCTTATCCATCCCCTTGAGTGCGTCCAGAATGGCCCCTTTTTCGAGTTCAGGGGCAACCGTTGGGGCAACAGGTTTTTGCGTAACTTGTAAGTCTTTTGAATACAGCGTGTTACAACTCGGAGATGCTTGAATGGCATTCGAGAGGTCCGGAGTTCTACTCTCCTCGGCTTCACCGTCTTTCTTCCCCGTCCTTCATTCACATTCTGGTGTACTGTCTGCGGTGCATCCTTCAGGTCCGCAATTGAATTGGCCCGCCTGTCGCGGCGAAAGCATGAAGCAGTGAAGCACGAAGACAAGCCTGAACTGCCCAGACCCCTGCCCGAGCGGCTTGGTGTGCAGGCCCTGATACGGCGCAGGCTGGAGGTCGCGCTTCGCAGCCGGAGGGCGCGCCATGAAAAGATCCATACAACCCTGTGGGAATCCTTCCTGATACTGGTGCTCGAGGCGGTGCTGCGGTTGCTGGGATTGCACGCTCAGGGGGTGCGCAACGCGAAAGACCTGCGCCTGAGAGGGGAAGAAGTTTTCCTGCCCGACCTGCCGCCCGTGCTGGACGGTTTCCGTCTGCTCCATTTGTCCGACCTGCATTTTGGGCGCACTTTGCCGGAACACGAGGAGGCGGTATGCCGGCTGCTGGAGGGGGTGTCGGCGGACCTGTGCGTGATTACTGGCGACCTGCGCTATGGCCATTATGGACCGTCCGACCATGTGGCACCGGCCGTGGGACGCATGCTGGGCGGAATGCGGCTCCGATACGGCGCATACACTGTGCTGGGCAACCATGACACGCTGGTTATTGGCGAGACGCTCGAAGAAGCGGGGTTGCGCGTGCTGTTCAACGAGGGTGTTGCCGTGGGGGCGAACGGCGCGGTGCTCTGGCTCGCCGGGGTCGACGACCCGCATTTCTTCCGGCTGAACGACATGGATGCGGCCCTTCACGGCGCGCAGCCGGATGCGTTTCGGATACTGTTGGCGCATACGCCCGAATGCGCCGAAGAGGCCGCCCGAAAGGGGATCAGACTTTATCTTTGCGGACACACACACGGGGGGCAGATACGCCTGCCCATCCTGGGCGCGATCAAAATCAACGCCCGCTGTCCCCGTGAGCGCGTGCTTGGGCGCTGGGAAATTGGGAAGATGATCGGGTTCACCTCTTCCGGTCTGGGCTCCACCGATGCGCTTGTGCGTTTCGGCTGTCCGCCAGAGGCGGTTCTATTCACGCTGCGGCGGGGATGATCATTCTTTTCCTGTGACACCCATGCCCTTCGGAGTTTCCACGTTGGAAGCCCCTCCGCACCCGTTCTGCCCCCTCTTTTCATGCCCAGCGCTTTCCTTCTCGAAACAGTCCGTCCTGCCTCTCGTTCGCTGAGATACGATCGTGCAGGCTCCCTCCTCAGGTTCCCCTGCCAGATGCAGCCGGCTTTTTCGGCGCACCTCTTCCAGCGTGCCCACCTCGCGTGGACAGATCCGCCTTCGGCGAAGATACATCAGCAACAGCACCAGACTGAGGAGCACACCCACCGGCACTGCGATTGTGACGGCTGTCCGGATGGTCGCGGGGGAGAGGTTTCGCAACAGGAGACCGGTTCCCACCGTTCCCCAAAACGCGAAAGTCAGCAGGGCCAACCAGCTCGATATCTGTTTCATCGTTCCCCCATGGATTATTTCCACTTCCAAGAAATCAACAGGAGGTTTACGGTTTATCCGGTCAACGGAGACTGTTCCTTATCGTTCTCGCATTCCTCTTTCCCTTCCAAAGGACAGGCCGGAGCCGGATCATCCAAGGGTGCCAGACGGCTGCGCTGTCTCACTTCCTCAAGCGTCCCGGCGCCGCGTTCGTGTTCGGGCCGGTACGTTATCAGCCGGAAGAGTCCCCAAAGTATCGCCGCGACCGTCACCATTCCCAGCACGAGCCTGCCCTGCCAGCCCCCCATTGCCCAGAACAAGGTCGACCAGAAACAGAGCGTTATGATGGATGTGGCGGTCCATGCGGAAAGCTTCTTCATGTCCTTGGCCTCTTACCTCCACCATTTTACCAGAAGAGGGGCCCGGGTGTTCGACACGAGGTCGAGCGAAAACTTGAAGGGACCGGGAATCTTGGAGCACTTCACCAGTATGGTGTTCTTGCCCTGTTTGGTAACGGCTTCGACACTTTCCTCCTCGAACTGGTCATGGGGGACCTGGTTCTCCGTCTCGAAGATCAGCGTGCCGTTGAACCAGACCTTCGTGGCATCCTGCAGGCCCAGGTGCACCTTGATTTCCTGGCGGCGTTCGGCGTTGAATTCGGCATAGGCGTAGCCCACAGCCCGGTCAAATTTCGGGTAATACTCGAACACGGGGGAGAAGGCGGCCTGCAGATCAATGACGTGCTTGTCCTGGACGCGGGAGAACCAGCGCTGCCAGCGCACGGCCTTGTACCACCCTGGATAGGTGGCCTCAAGGTCAATCACCTGCTCGGGCGGATAGGCGTGGTTGTGTCCGGAGCAACGGTCCCAGTTGGGGAATTCGCCGATCAGCATCCAGCGGCGCACATTCTGGTTGCGCTCGGCGCGCATCCATTCCACGGCGCGGGCGTCGGGGGCCTGCAACATCTCGGGGGGCACGGAGCGCCGCCCGAAATGGGTGAGCAGGTTCACGAACAGCCGCTCAGCCACGGGGTCACGCCCCAAGTTTTCAAGGATGCGCATGTGGGTGAACACGAGACGGCCGGCTCCGTAGCGGCGCACCAGAATATCCGTGCCCCACCAGTTGGATTCACCGGCCATGTAGTTGCTTGAGGCGGCGGGCATGGTGTCGAGCGCGCCGCAAATATCCTCTTCGCCCGTCTCGAGGAAGGTCTTGGCGGCAATGACATTGCGGAATGGTTGGCGCATGAGGCAGCGCGAGGGCAACCCCTCGAAGGCGGGATGCACTTTGGCATAGTGCACCACCGGCAGGAAGCAGCCCACCGAATCCTTTGGTGTGGCCGAAAGCTGATCACCCAGGCGTTCCGCAAGGTCGTTCCAGTCGTCGGGGGGGCCGAAAAAGAGCGCCACGGCACCGCCGCGCACCTGCGCGAAGACCTGCCCCAGATCGTTTTCCGGATAAGCGCGGATGGTGTTTGCCAGCGGCGGGACGATATGCAGCGGCACCAGCGGCGTGCCGGGCCGGGCGAAAGGCCGGCAGCGGTCCGTCCATTCGCCGTGCGGGTCGACCACATGGATGTCGATGTCCTTGGTGTCGGGGGGGGCGACCACATAGAGGTCCGCATCGGCCGAGGCGACGATGCATCCGTCTTTGATCAGGCGGACGGTGAACTTGTGGGGACCGCAGGAACCGGACGCGGCGATGGAGCCTTCCCACAGTTCGCGGCCGTGCTTGGGGATCTTCGGAATGGCGCGTTTCTTCTTCCAGAGCACCTGCCCCGTGGGGCCGGTGAGCTGCAGGGAGATTTCGCCGAACCCTTCCAAGCGCTCTTCGTTTGCCAGCAACACCGTGACGGGCACCTCTTGGCGGGGAGAGAGGTTGGTTTCAGGTATCTGAATAATCGGGCGGACGGCGCGCTGCGCGTCGGCAAGCGCGGTCAGCGCCGGCTTGGGCCGGCGCCAGCGGTCCACCACGCCCGCGCAGAACTCATGGCCCGCGTCGGCGAACTGCGTGTAGCAGTAGCCCGCAATCTTGGGATTGGCCCGCATGGAGTCAATTTGCAGCTTCGCCGCGTCGCATTGCAGTTCCTGCATGGCCTTGGCGAGACCGGAATAGTTTCCGAAGACGCGGTCCAGACCGCGGTCGGTAAAGCCGTGGTTCATTGCTTCCAACAGGCCCTTAAGAAAGCGGGCGTCCTTGAACGTTTCGGGCTTCTCCCCATATTGGGCGATGACGTCCGGCAGGTCCTCGGAACCGCCGAACCCGAATTCCGAGACGGTCACGAGCATGCCGGGTTCGCCGTTCTGGCGGTAGTAGTTTTCGATGTCCAGGTCCACCGGCGCGCGCTGGTAGATGTGAAGGTCATCGAACTCGACAAACTGGTCGCTGTGCGGCTTGATGTAGCGCGATGGCTCGCGCGTGGCGTTGACGCCCGCGCTGTCGTCGATGACCACGCGCGTGGGGTCGAGCGAACGGGCCAGTTTGCACAAGTCATCCTTGAGCACCTGGGCGCCGCCGTTGGTCACGTAGTCCGCATTGCCGCCCTCGTTGAGCATGCCCCAGATCACGACCGACGGGTGGTTGCGGTCGCGCAGGACCATCTCGCGCACCGAGGACTCGCAGCGCCGCCGCATGTGGTCGGAGTTGCGTATCCAGCCGATGGACGGCTCCTCGTAGAGGAGCATGCCCAGCTCGTCGGCGAGGTCCAGAGTGACAGGGGGGGCGGGCTTAATGTGCAGCCGCATCATGTTGAACCCCGCCTCGCGGGCCAGTTCAATTTCGCGGCGGGCAAACTCGGCCGATTCGGGCGCGCACAGGGACCGGGCATAATCCGGCTGGTGCAGCACGCCCTTAATGAAGATGGGGCGGCCGTTGAGATGGAAACGATTGTCCTTGACGGAGAACTCGCGCATGCCGAAGCGAACGGACAGCGTGTCGATCACCCCGGAATCATCGAGCAACTCGGCGCGCAGTGTGTGCAGGCGGGGATGTTCGGGTGACCAGGTCTTGCAGCCCGGCACATCCAGGCGCAACAGGCCGGGAACTCCTTCCACGCTAAACGGGGTGCCGTCCAGGTTGAGGCGCACACGATGGTCGGCGGCGCCAATCGCGCCCACGTCCACCATGACGCGCTCGCGGTTCACATCGGGCTTGACGAAGAGGTCAGAGATGTATTCGAGCGGTGTGGATTCGAGCCGGACACTGCCCCAGATGCCCGCAAAGGACCAGTACCCAGTTTCCTTGGCGATGGGCAGTTCCTTGGGATGGAATGCGCCGAAACCGTCGGGGTGCTTGGGGTCCACCACGCGCACGGCCACAAAGTTCTCACCCTCGCGGATAAGACTGGATACGTCGAGGGAGAAGGGTGTGTACCCCCCCTCGTGCTCCCCGGCCAACGCCCCGTTCACCCACACGGTCGCATGATAATTGACCGCGTCAAAGTGAAGCGCCGCGCGCCGGCCCGGCCAAGTTGCATCGAGGGAGAATGTGCGAAAGTACCAGGCCACCCCTTCATAGTCGGGCAGCCAAAGGTCCCATGCCGAAGGCACGCGAACGGCGATGCCCCCGTTTCGGTCCGGCGCGTCAAACCAGCGTTTCCGCAGGCCCGCATCGTCGGGGTCAGTTACCAGGGTCCATTCACCGTCGAGGATTAAACTGTTGCGAAGCATGGCCGCAGCCGCTCCTTATGTTGGGAACCGAGCAGGATTTGCGCCTTTGGGCGCGACGGCGTAAGTGTAGTATTCCCGGGCATGCGCAATCAAACGCATGGTGCGTGCCACCAAGCGGCACACTTAGGGTGTATCACCTGTCATGAGTTTTTCCGCATAAACGGCCAGGCCTTGTGCATTGATGTGGATGTGTGCTTTGAACGCGGTGTTGTCGTTTTCGGTGAGGGTGGCGCCGCAGGTGTCGGCCAGTTCCTGAATGGTCCTTTCCACGCCGGCGGCGCAGAAAGCGAGCAGTTCGTGGCCGCGCCGGTTCAGGTCCGCCGCGGACCGTGCCACCGCCGCCAGTCGGCCGATGGCCTCTTTCAGCACTGCCGCCGCTGCGCTCACTTCGGTCAGTTCGCCGTAATGCGTCAGGAATAGTCGCGACGGATGAAACGAGAGGACCTTGTCGACACTGGCCAGCGCCTCGTCAGGATCAAAATCGGTCGGCGCCGAGGAGCACAGCAGAAACGGCCGGTTGCTCCGCCGCTCATCGTCATATTCCACGCCGAACGCGTCGCCGGTGAAAACGCCCCCGCTTTTGGAGTCATGGATGACCATGTGGTGGTTCGCGTGGCCGCGCGTATGCACAAAGGTGAACGTGCGTTCTCCAAACGTCATTTGCGCGCCGTCATACACGCTATGGACGCGGCTTTCGGCGATGGAGTGCATGGGCATGTAAAGGCGCCTAAATTCCTCGGCACCATAGACCCTTGTCGCGCTCTCAATGAGGCGTGTCGGGTCGACCAGATGTCGCTGTGCGCGGGGGTGACATATTATGGTCGCGTTGGGACAATGGTCGAGGAGGACGGATGTGCCGCCGGCGTGGTCGAAATGGATGTGGGTGACGATGATGTACCTGACCCGTTCCGGCGCAACTCCGTTTTGTTTCAGCGAGTCAAGCAGCAGGGGCACCGCATGCACGGTGTTTGTCTCAACGAATACGGCCTCGCCGTTTTCGACCATCAAGAAGGAGGCCGCATGACGCGGCCGTTCGTACATACAGTCAATGGTGATGACATCGTTCACGTCCATTGCATTTCGCTTTCTCCAGTGCACCCGTAACGCGTATGTAGCATCATTTCCTCCTGGCACAAAAATACGCATTCTTCTCTGCAACATCATCCTGCTCACAAGATAGTATGTTGCCCTGTCTCCCCCTTCAATTCCCAATTCTTAATTCCCAATTCCTAATCCCCAAGGGAGTTCCCCCGGCTCTGCCGGGGAGGCAGTAAGAGTTTGACATATCCGGGAGTCCATCGCGGAGACTCTGAATCGTGAGCCGCCAAAGCACACGAAAGGAGTTCCGCGATGGACGTGTACGAAAGTT
>CAIJOU010000626.1 GCA_903822375.1 Candidatus Hydrogenedentota bacterium | reverse complement strand
GTCGGCTGGGAAGGCCACAAGATCCTCGGCGTGCGCATGGCGCGCGTCGCGCTGCCGCATGTCACCAGCGACGGGGACCGGCCCGGCATTGAACTGGCTGCGGTGCGTTTTGCCAATGCGGACAGGACCGTAATCAACGTCGATTTCAATTACGTCGCGGGCAAGCTGCATGCTGAGGGGCTCCCGCGCGGATTCACGCTGACCCTGCCCGATCAGCCCGCCCGCGACCTCTTCTTCGACGTCCGCTTCGACGCGGATCATCCGAACCGTTTGGTGCTTTGCCGCGGCGCCGTGATCGACCCCGCCGCCAAGCTCTCCTACGGTCAGGGCCTTAACCCCATCCTCAACATCACCGACGGCGACGCCATGGCCCCGTGCTGTTTCGGGCCCGTTCCGATCGCACCCTTCGAAGAGGGAAAGTAGAATCACCCAATAGAACGCCGGGGATATGGGCAAGAGCCTGTATCCCCGGTTCTTGTTTCTTGCAGGCTGGAATGCAGACCCCGGAGTTATTGAGATTGGACCGCGGCCGTGCGGGGGCACACCCTCTTCATCGCCTGGCCGAACGCTTTGCAGGGCGGCTCAGACGCCGGTGTGGCCAAAGCCGCCGTCGCCGCGCCGGGTGTCGGAAAGACGGTCCACGGTCGCCCAGCGGACGCGGACCACGGGCGCAACGATGAGTTGCGCAATGCGGTCGCCGCGTTGGATGGTGAAGGGCGCGTCACCAAGATTGAGCAGGATGACGCGGATTTCGCCGCGATAGTCGGCGTCGATGGTGCCGGGGGTGTTGGGCAGGGTGATGCCGTGTTTGAGGGCAAGACCGCTGCGCGGACGGACTTGGGCCTCGAAGCCCGGGGGCACGGCAATGCGCAAACCGGTGGGGATCAGCGCCCGGCCGCCGGCGGGGACCACTACGGTGTCCGTTACGGCGGCGCGCAGGTCCATGCCCGCGGCGTGTTCGGTCTCATACGCGGGCAACGGCAGGTCGTCCGTGCCGGGTTCGCGAAGGATTTCGATGTTGAGCGGTTCCGGAAAGCTCATGACAAAGCGGGTTCTCCCGGCGGGGGCATGTCTTCGGGGCCGAGCACCAGCGAAGCGCAGCATTCGGCCCGAAAGGTGCGTTGTGCGAGGCGCTGCACATCGTCCGCGGTGACGGCGTCCAGTTTGGCGGTCACCTCCTCGACGGGCACGACACGCCCGTGGACAAGCAGGTTGGTGGCCATGCGCGAGGCGCGCGACCCGGGGTTTTCCAGCGACATGAGCATGGAACCCTTGATCTGTTCGCGGTTCATCTCAAGTTCGGCCTCGGGCACGGGTTCATCGCAAATGCGCCGCAGTTCGTCGTAGACGAGCGTGCAGGCGCGGTCACACTGCTCGGGTGCAACAGCCTGGTAAACGCCGGCCACCCCTGCGGCGCTGTAGTCGTTGTGATAGGCGAAGATATTGTACGCAAGCCCCTCCTCTTCGCGGATCTTTTCGAAGAGGCGCGAGGTGGAGCCGCCGCCGAGCACATTGATCAGAAGGGAGCAGGCAAAACGGGTTGGGTCGGTGGAGGGCACGCCGGGAAAGGCAAGATTGACGTGCACCTGCGAGATGGGCCGCTCGACGGAACTCACGCCGGCGCGAAAGCCCGGTGCCGGCGGTGCCGGCGCCGTCGGCGCCGCGGGCCAGTCCCCAAACACGTCGGTGACCTGGCCGAGCACGGCCTCCTCGTCGAAATTGCCGGCAATGGAAAACACCAGGTGCTCGGGCGTGTACCAGCGTTCGTAGAACGCGACAACATGCTCGCGCAGCAGCGCGTTCACAGACTCCTCGGTGCCGGCGACGGGCCTGCCCAGCGGATGGCCGGGCCAGTGAAACTCGGTAATAAGGTCGTGGGCCAGTTCGTCGGGATTGTCCTCGACGGAGGAGATCTCCTCCAGGATGACGCCGCGCTCCTTGTCCATGTCGCAGAACAGGGAGTTTCGCGCGATGTCCGCAAGCACCTCAACGCCCACGGGCACGTGCCTGCTGAGCATGCGCACATAAAGATTGGTGCCCTCGCGGCCGGTGGACGCGTGGAGTTAACCGCCGCGGCTTTCCACGGCCTCCATGAGCTGGTGCACATTGCGCGTGCGGGTGCCCTTGAAGAAGAGATGCTCCAGGAAATGCGCAAGACCGGATTCGTGGGGCAGCTCGACGCCGGAACCGGCCCGCGCCCACAGCCCGAGCGCCGCAGAGTGCAGGTAGGGCAGCCGCTCCATGGCAATCGTAAAGCCGTTGGGCAGGCGGTGCACGCGCACGTTTTCGTTTGAGGAAGGTGTCTTATTCATGCCGTGGGCGTGCCCTTTAAGAAGGAAGGGGTGGCGCGCTTCGGTTAAGAAGGCGCCACCCCGGAAAGGTTAAAGACTAGTACCGGCCGCGTCCGCCGCCGCCACCGCCGCCGGGGCGGCCACCGCCGCCGCCGGGAC
>CAIJOU010000625.1 GCA_903822375.1 Candidatus Hydrogenedentota bacterium | reverse complement strand
GCTCGGTAAAGGGGAAGAAGTGGGGTCGGAAGCGCACCTGGGTATGGGGTCCGAAGAAGGTGTGAATGAAGTGCATCAGTGTGCCCTTCAGGTCGGCAAAGGTCACGCCCTCGTCCACGAGCAGGCCTTCGGCCTGAAAGAACATGGGGCTGTGGGTGGCGTCGTAGTCAACCCGGTAGACCCGGCCCGGGACGATCACGGCGATGGGCGGCTTGGCCTGCTCCATGACCCGAATCTGGACCGGTGAGGTGTGGGTGCGCAGCACCACGCCGGGCTTGACGAAGAAGGTGTCATGGGAATCGCGGGCAGGGTGGTCAGACGGCGTGTTGAGCGCGTCGAAATTGTAGTACTCCGACTCAATGTCCGGTCCCTGCGCCACTTGGAAGCCCATTTGGCCAAATATGCCGATGATCTCTTTGGCGACCTGATTGATTACATGCATGTGGCCGAGCGGAGCGCGGCGACCGGGCAGGGTCCAGTCGCACAACTCCTCCACCGCCTGCTTCTCCTCCAACGCGCTCTCCAGCAGGGCTTTACGCGCATCCAGCACCGCCGTAATCGTCTCCTTGACCTGATTGGCGGCCTGCCCGACGGCGGGTCGCTCCTCGGCGGAGACCGTGGCCAATCCGCGCAGGATGTCCGTCAGGAGCCCCTTGCGTCCGAGGAAGCGGACGCGGATATCCTCCAGAGCCTTCAAGTCGGAGCATGCGGCCACAGCGGCAAGCGCCTCCTGTTCCATGCCCGTAATCTTCTCTTTCATAACCCATTCATTCCTTTGTGCTTATGAAATGGACGCCACCGCAGGAAATACCCGGGAATCCCTAGTGAAACAGGGCCCGGCCAATGCGCACCTGAGTGGCACCCTCCTCAATGGCTATCTCAAAATCATCGGTCATGCCCATGGACAATTCAGAGAGTCCGTGGGCGTCGGCAAGCTGCTTCAATGTCTGAAAACACTTCCTGAGGAACCGGTCTTCGGCACCGAAGGGTGCCATGGTCATCAGTCCCGCCAGATGCAACCGATCAAAACAGTGCATCTCCTCGAGAGCCCCAGGCAGTTCAGCCGGCTCAAAACCGTGCTTCGAACCTTCGCCAGAGACGTTGACTTCCACCAACACACGCAACGTTCGGTCCTGCTCCTCGCACCGCCGCTGCAGTGCCTCGGCGGCGCGCACCCGGTCGACGGCGTCGAAATGCGAAAAAGTGGCCACCACTTCCGGGGCCTTGCGGGTCTGGAGCGGCCCGATCATGTGCCAAACAATATCCTTCGCGGCGGCCGCGACCTTGGGCTCAGCCACTTCCACCCTGCTCTCCCCCATCTCCAGCGCGCCAGCGTCACGGAGCGCCTGAATCTCCCCCAACCCGACGGTCTTGGTCACTGCGATGAGCCGCACGGAGGCGGCCTCACGCCCCGCACGCGCGGCGGCTTCGGCAATGCGCCGACGGATGCCCGCAAGATTTCGGGCGACGCGGTCATGCATGATCGCGGTATCCATGGTTTCCGGGGAAGGCATGCATTAGAATAATGCTTATTTGGGGATTGGGTCAAATAAGGAGATCATGGGAGGCATGGGAAGAATGGGAATATTGGGAGTTATGCGAGAAGATATTTCTGAATCAGAAGGGTGCCCTGCCACGGGGAGAAGGACACTATATAGTATCGAGCGCTTCCCGCACTTTCGCCGCAAGGTCAGCCATGGAGAAAGGCTTCTGGATGAAGGCAGTGCCTTCTTCAAGCACGCCCTGGTGGGCGATGACGTCGGCCGTATAGCCTGACATAAAGAGTCTTTTGACCTGCGGATAAAAAGACAGGAGCCGCTTGGCCAAATCGCGTCCATTCATCTCCGGCATGATCACGTCGGTCATCAACAAATGGATGTTTCCGCGGTGTTCCCTGGCCAGACGGAGCGCCTCGCCCGGGGTACCGGCGGCCACCACGGTGTAGCCCTGGCGAATGAGCATCGTCGTGGCCAGTTTCAGGAAGGCCGGTTCGTCCTCGACCAGCAGGATGGTCTCATGGCCACGGATGGGCGGCACCGCCGGGCCTTCGGTTTGCGTGAGCCGAACATTGCCCGCATGCCGGGGCAGGTAGATCTCGAAGACCGTTCCGTTCCCCAAGGTACTGCGGACCTCTATGAAGCCCCCGTTCTGTTTCACAATGCCGTAAAGCGTTGCCAAGCCCAATCCAGTGCCTTTGCCCATCTCCTTCGTCGTGAAGAACGGCTCGAAGATATGGGCCAGCATCTCGTCGTTCATGCCGCATCCATCGTCACTGACGGTGAGCAGCACATACTCTCCGGGCACAGGGCCGGAGTGCCCGGATCGGTAATTCACGTCAATGATGCGATTTTCCGTCTCGATGGTAACCCTGCCCACGTCGGCGATGGCATCACGGGCGTTGACGCAGAGATTGGCAAGGACCTGGTCAATTTGGGACGGGTCCATCCTGATCAGCCACAGATTTGCCCCCGGGTTCCAGTCAAGATGAATGTTCTCGCCTATCAACCGCTGGAGCATTTTGAGCAGACCGGCCACGGTCTCGTTCAAGTCGAGCACTTTGGGCACGACGGTCTGCCTGCGGGCAAAGGCCAGCAGTTGCCGCGTCAGATCGGCGGAGCGGGCGGCCGCGTTGTGGATTTCCTCCAAGTCGGCACGGAGGGGCTGGGTTGGGTCCACCTGACCCAGTGCCACCTCCGTGTAGCCAAGTATTACGGCCAGCATATTGTTGAAATCGTGCGCCACGCCACCGGCCAACCGGCCCACGGACTCCATCTTCTGCGCCTGCTGCAACTCGGCTTCGAGGACGGCCCTCTCCTCTTCCGCCTGTCTGCGCGCGGTGATGTCGGCAAAAATGCAGACGAACCGGCCGGGGGCGGAACGAAAGGCTTTCACTTCGAAATGCCTCCCGAGTTCGGCGGAGTAGTTCTCGAAGAAGGCGGGCTCGCCGGTGAGCGCCACCCTGCCGTAGGTTTCGATCCAGTGCCGCTCGGTGGCGGGCATGACATCCAGCACGGTATGGCCCACGATTTCCCCCGCCACCAGCCCGGTCATGCGCTCGAACGCGGGATTGACGGCAAGAAAGCGGTAGTCCACGGGCTTCCCCGCCGCATCGCAGACGATCTCATGGAGCGCGAAAGCGTCCAGCATTTCGTGGAACAGCGTGTGGTATTTCTCCTCCGCCTCTTTTCGTTCAGTCAAGTCGAGGATGAATGCGGCAATGCACTCATCCGGACCGGGCAGCATGGCGGCTGTCAACAAGACCGGAACCCGGGAACCGTCACGCCGCACATACTCCTTCTCATAGGGCAGACAGGTGCCCCGTTTCCGCAGTTCGCAAATCACCCTTTCATCGACGGCAAGCCAGTCAGACGGGGTTACGCGCCGCCAATCCACCATCCCCGTCTTAAACTCATCGCGCGTGAAACCGATCAGGTTCAAATAGTAATCGTTTGCCTCAATCACGGAGCCCGCGAAATTGGAGATCATCACCCCGACGATGTTTGAATCGACAAACTGTTGCAGGCGCTGGTGGGCCAGAAGCAGGGCCTGCTCCGCCTGTGTGCGTTCGGTGATGTCAATAGTGTAGCCGGCCAGCAGGGTTCGGTCCTCCAAGGCTATCGGAAACTTTATCGTGGTGTAGTTTCGGCCTTTCAGGTCCTCGTTGATCTTGAGTACCTCGCCGGAAGAGACGACAGACCAGTCATCGGCGGTGATCTTGGCAGCAAATTCTGGCGGGAACAGTTCCTCCATGGTCTTGCCAATCATTTCGTGACCTGGTGTGCCGGTCATTTCCCAGAAGTTTTCGCTGGCCTGCAGCACGCGGCTCTCGGTGGGGGTCACCGATTTCATGAACACGTAGACGGGGGAATACTGCATGAACAGGGAAAAGAGCTGATTGCTCTCACGCAACGCGTCCTCGGCGCGCCTCAGGTCCGTAATATCGTTGCCGACGGCCAGCAGTTCAACACATTGCCCCCGGTCATCAAGGATGGGCCTATTGGTCCATGCCACCCAGACCCTTGTTCCATCCTTGCGCATGTTTTCATTCTGGTTGGTCTCGTACAGTTCGGGATGGGAGTGAATGTCCAGGACCATTTTGGAAAGGTCTTGTCCGGCAGTGTCGGTCGGCGGGACGATGGTCCCGACGGCATTCTGTCCGATAAGTTCATCCCTGGAGTATCCGAAGAAGCGCAGTCCAAATTCGTTGCAGAAGGTTATCTTTCCGGAGGCATCCCAGCGCAGGATAATGCTGTTTGCGAGTTCCACCAGTTCCCGATATTTTGTCTCGCTCTGCAACACTGCCGTTTCATTCTTTGCACGGCTCTCCTGGTCAACAAAGAGCCTGCAAATGATCATGGTTGCCACGGAGTACAGGAGCAGTACCGGAAGGCCAATATATCCGATGGCCTCCCACCGGTTTTCCGCCGGAAGGAACAGCATCAGCCCCATCATGGCGACGTGCACGAGCAGCCCGAACCCCAAGAGCGGAAGATAGCCCATCAAACGGGGATTTCGTTTCCGCCAATAGTGGAACACCACGCCCAGCGCGGCCGATTCGCATATCACGCCCACGCCCATCAGGGCACCGGCGCCGCCCAACCACAGGCGGCATGCGGCACACAGGACGGCGGCGACCAGGGCCACCACGGGCCCGCCAAACAACCCCGTCACCGCAAGTATGATGGAACGCCCGTCGAAGAAGACACCCGGAGCAAGATGCACCGGCGTCAACATGCCGACAATCCCCACAGCGCCAAAGGCACACCCCGACAGAACCAGGGACACGAGAGGATGAACATCAAAGAAGGCGACGGTCTTCCTCTTTGCGAAGACCTGGTGCATCACGATGAGCATCGTAAGGAGCGCTATGTTCTGAACAAGGCTAAGAACGATCATGCATCATACCCCCTCTTGTTCAAGGCGAATTTAGCATAGTGTCTTCACCGGTACGGGGTCAAATCCAGAAGGCAGAACTCTGAGTGATCCCGTGTTTTTGTAACTGTTTGTGTTTGTTGATATTACAACGGCATATCTATTGACAATACGCCTTTTTTTTGCAAAGATGGGCTGAG
>CAIJOU010000624.1 GCA_903822375.1 Candidatus Hydrogenedentota bacterium | reverse complement strand
GTCGTGCAGCCCGAGCGTTTCCAGGACGGCCGTAACGATGCCCGCGTCGGAGTAGATGAACTGCCAGATGAGATAGACGACCACGCCGGGCACGACCATGGGCAGCACCAGCGCGACACGGGCCGCATAGCTCCACCGTTCCGAGCGCAGATGAAAAATCATCTCGGCGACGATGAACGGCACGGTCAGATTCGCCACGAAAATGAAGGCCGCCAGTTTGATCAGGTTCTGAAGGCTCTTGAGGAAGATGGGGTCGAGCGCGAGTTCGCGGAAATTGCCCAGCCCGGTCCACACAGCGGGCTTGCCCGGATTCCATTGGGTAAAGGCGTGGTAGAACGCCGAAATGGCGGGAATGTAGTTGAACACGACCAGAAAGCCCACGGGCACGGCGAGCACGCCGTAGATGAGCCAGAGCGGCGGCTGACCGGGCGCCCGCCCGGTGCGCCCGGATGGCGGGCTATTTCGGCGGATCGAGTTCACGCAGCAGCACCTCTTTGCGGCCTTGCCAGGTGGGTTCCATGGCGGCGAAATTCCAGGCCTTGTCGTTCTCGTGTGACTTCACCCATGCGGCGAAATTGTCGTCGAGCACCTTGAGATAGTCATCCAGGCCAAACCCGTCCGCCAGATAATAGTCCAGCCAGCGCCGCCACACCTTCTTGTATTCGGGGTCCAGTGACTCCAGCCACTGGATGGCACAACTCTTTCGCTTCACCACTTCGCCGAAGGGGGCGAGGCGCGGATCCATTTTGGCGCCCTTCACGTTGGGCATGAACATGAGCGCCTCATTGGCAATTCTTTCCATGTTCTGCGGGGTGGAGAGGTACATCATGAAGTCGATGCACTCTTCGAGACAGTTGTTAATCCGCGCGCTGTTGGTGACGTGGATTTGTGTGCCCGCGCCGCCGATAAGCGTGGCCGGGCTTCCGCAAGCGTACTTGGAGGTTGCGGAGGTAATGGCCGGTAGATAGCCCACCGTCCATTCAAAATCGATGTAGGGGTCCAGCGCCATGCGGCGGATGCTCCAGGAACCGTCCCAGAGGATGGCCAGGCGGCCCGTGAGAAAGAGCCGCAGCGCGTCGGTGAACTTGAGTTCCTTGGCCCAGTACTTTCGCCAGTCCTTGAGGATGCGCTGCGTTTCGCGCCAGCGCGGGTCGCGGCTGGAAAAGAAGCCCTTGGTGAACAGGAAACCGGCCTCGGGCGGGTCGAGGAAGTACTCCTCGTAGGCCTTGGCATCGTCGGGGGTGGGCACCATGTCGAGCTGCGGAAGCAGGTTGTGGTAAATCATCTCGAAGATGATGTCATGACCCCAGTCGGAGGCCATGTTCACCTGGCAGGTCATGGGCGTGATCTTGGCGTCCTGGATGATCTTGAATACCCGCTCCATTTCGTCCCAGGTCTCGGGTACCTTGTTGATGCCCAGTTTCCGGAGCAGCGTCAGGTTGCAGTACCAGCCGGTTTCGACGGTGTCGAGCGTGAGGCAGTAGAGCTTGCCGTTGGGCGCCCGCTTGGAATTGGTCAGCGCCGGGTTTTCGAAACTGTCCATCCAGTGCCGGTTGCCGGGGATGTAGGAATTGGGCCGCTCGAAGAAGGGGTCCAGCGGGATGAACCAGTCCTTGTCGATGGCCTGCCACGCCGTCTCCGTGTTCATGGTGACGATTTCGGGCGCGATGCCGCCGATCAACTGTGTCTTCAGCCATTCCCCCTCGGTGGTTCCCGAATTGATCATCTGCTGGAACACGATGCGGCAACCCGGATGCAGTTTTTCCCATGCATCGGCGATGTTGCGGGCTTCCTTGACGGGATCGCCGATGCCAAAGGGGATGACACCGGGGGTGTAATTGCTCAGGTCGACGTGGATGGTTTTGAGCGTCTGCGCTTCGGCGTGCGCGCAACACGCGACGCAGAAGAGCAGCGTGATCATGCAAAGGGGGATGTTCGATGCGCCTGTTCTCATGAACGCATACTGGGTCCCGTCCGGTTATTTGATGGGCGAGAATTCCGTGGGGGCCATGAAGACCGATTCCACTTTGGTCGTCAACGAACCGTTCACCTCGGAGGCCTTCTTTGCCTCCACCCACGCGGGATCAGCGCGGAACGCCTTGAAGGCGGCGTCGGCGGCGTCCTTGCTGGCATGGGCGAGGATATAGACGAGTTGCTCGGTGCCGTCCCCGGTGCGGGTCCAGTAGCCGACCTGGGTCATGCCGTGCTTGGTGAAGAGGGCGGTGGTGTGGTCGCGGAAGCGGGAGAGGAGCGCATCCAGTTTGCCCGGCGCGGGGGTGTAGGTGCGGAGTTCAAAGCAGCGCGGGGGGACGCCTCCCGACGCGGCCACGGCGGGGGAGAAGTCGGTCGCCTTGAGATAGACGGAATCGACTTTCGTGACGAGTTTGCCGTTGACCTCACTTTCGGCCGCGACCTTCTTCCATTCGGGATCTTCGCGGAAGGCCTTCCACGCGGCGTCGTGCGCCTCGCGACCGGGGCTGGCGATGATGTAAACGAGTTTGTTGTCCGGATTGTCCAGAGGCACCCAGTATCCGATATTGGTGAACCCGTGTTTTTCAAAGAGGGCGCAGGTGTGGTCACGGAAGCGTGACTGCAGCGCGTCCAGTTTTCCGGGCGCCGCATAGTAGGTGCGCATTTCAAAGCAACGGGTGTCCGGCTCGGCGGCGACGCCGGGCAACGAGACCGCAAGGCACAGACCGCACAGGAAAAGATACACGGATTTCATCGGAGTTCCCTCGTTCATAGTGTTGTCGCCCGCCGGGCGGGCTCATCCAACCCGGCGGGCGCATGGCAT
>CAIJOU010000623.1 GCA_903822375.1 Candidatus Hydrogenedentota bacterium | reverse complement strand
TCAAATCACAACGCGCGGGGTCCCTCCGGAAGCCGGAAAGGACGCCGCGGCGTGACCTATCTGGGCACCGGAACGGTGCGCAAGGAGACCAGGGAACGTGGCAAAGGAAAAGCGTAAGACGAAGGTCAAGAAGCGCAAGCTGGCCTTGAACGTGACGTCCGGGGTGGCCCACATCCAGGCGACGTTCAACAACACGATCATTTCAATCACGGACATGCAGGGCAACGTGATTTCCTGGTCCAGCGCGGGCCAGGTCGGATTCAGCGGATCGCGCAAGAGCACCGCGTTCGCCGCCCAGATGGCGGCGGAGCAGGCTGGGCGCAAGGCGCTTGATCTGGGTCTGCGCGAGGTGCGTGCCTATGTAAACGGGCCCGGCGCCGGCCGCGAATCGGCCATCCGCGCCATACAGGCCTGCGGACTCAACGTCACACTCATCCGTGACGTGACGAGCATCCCGCACAACGGTTGCCGCGCACCGAAGCGGCGGCGCGTCTAATGACGCGGTCCGTCACGGGCTCCCTGGGGACCGTGGCGTACCCGAACGGCGCCGGTAACCCCGTGCGCCATGGCTGGGGCCCGAGCGTGAAAGGCGTGAACTGATGATCAGCAAAGAATTTACGATACCGAAGTCTGTCAAGTTTGAGGGAGCTTCGGGCGACAACTACGCCCATATCGTGGTTGAGCCGTTTGAACGCGGCTACGGCACGACCGTGGGCAACGCCCTGCGGCGCGTGCTGCTGGCCTCCCTTGAGGGAAGCGCGGTCACCGCAATTCGATTCGAGGACATCCACCACGAGTTTGCGGCCATACCGGGCGTGTACGAGGATGTGACCGACGTCGTGCTCAACCTGAAGAAGTGCCAGATCCGGCTGAACAACAAGGATTCGGTCATCTTCACGTTCAAGCATGAAGGCGAGGGTCCCATCACCACGGCCAAACTGTTCGCCGGGCAGGACATCGACGTGTTCAACCCCGACCACGTGGTGTTCACCGCCACCTCCAAGACCACCAAGGTCCAGATGGAGATCAAGGTGGCCAAGGGCCGCGGCTACGTGACCGCCGACCAGTTCGAACTGGAGCACGCCCCGCTCGGGACGATTTACCTGGATGCCAGCTTCTCGCCGGTGACCAAGGTCAATTTCCAGATCGAGGACGCGCGCGTCGGCCAGATGACCGATTTTGACCGGCTTATCTTTGACGTCTGGACCAACGGTTCGATTACGCCGCAGGACGCGCTGACCGAGGCGTCGGCCCTGCTCATAAGCCACTTCAACATCTTCCTCCAGGAAGACAAGGAGTCGCCCTCGTCCGGCATCGAACTGGCCGGTGAAAACTCCGAGCTGATGGTGCTGATGGCCAAGCCGATTGCGGAGGTTGAGTTGAGTGTGCGTTCGGCCAACTGTCTGAAGTCCGCCGGGATTGGCACCCTGGGCCAGTTGGTGGCGCGCACGGAAAACGAGCTGCTGTCCTTCCACAACTTCGGCAAGCAGTCTCTGAAGGAAATCCAGGTAAAACTCGAGGAACTGGGCCTGTCGCTGGGCATGAATGTCGGCGCGGCCGGCGCGATGGGCGCGCCGATCCCGGTGGATCCGGTTGATGAACTTTACAACATTGACGACGACGCCGATTCGGATGACTCCGATGACGGCGATGAGGAATAAGACCCATGCGCCACAATAGAGCAGGCCGGCGCCTCGGCCGCGACATGTCCCACCGCAAAGCCACGATGAAGCACCTGGCAGTTGCATTGTTCCGCCATGACGCCATCAGCACCGGCGTTTTCAAGGCCAAGGAACTTCGCAAGTTCGCCGAGCCGCTTATCACGCTCGCAAAGGTTGATTCGGTCGCCCATCGGCGGCAGGCTTTTGCCGCGCTGCGCGACGAGGATGTCGTGCGCAAGCTGTTCACCACGATAGGGCCGGCTTTCGCCGAGCGTCCCGGTGGATATACGCGCATCATGCGTCTTGGCCACCGCCAGGGTGACGGGAGCGAAATGGCCCGCATCGAACTGGTGGGTCTTGGCGAGTACAAGCCCGAGGACTGATTTTCCACGGTCCCTTTGGGGCCGGTGCGGTTTGCACGGGGCAGCGGGGCCTGATGGCCGCGCTGCTCCGTTGTTATTGTTGGCCTGCGGCGGGAGTCCCATCCGCGGGCGCCCTGTTCCGAATTGCGGGAACCACGCCGCTCCGCGAGTCATATATACTGTCGGGCATCAAACCGGCACGGTGCCCGCGTTGTGCCGTCTGGAAAGGGATCCTGCATGAAATACCCCTATGCATTGCAGCTTTACTCCGTGCGCGACAAGTTCGAAAAGGACATTGCGGGGGCGCTGGAATGCGTGAAAGCTGCCGGGTTTGACAACGTCGAACTCGCCGGCACCTATGGGCTGACGCCCGAAAGACTTAAGACCATGCTGGACGGGGCGGGGCTTAGGCCGGTCAGCCTGCACATGGGTTACGCGGAACTGACCGGCAACCCCGAGGCCGCCGCCGACATGGCCGGGGTTTTCGGCATGGCCGATGCGGTGGTCCCCTGGCTGGGCGGGGACCTGTGCCCCGGCCGTGACGAATGGATTGCCGCGGCGCGCGCGATGGACGTTGCAGGTGCCAGGTTGCGGGAACGGGGAGTCCAGCTTTCCTACCACAACCACGCCCACGAATTTGCAACGTTCGGCGAAGAAACCATATTCGACCTGATCTACGCGAACAGCGACCGGGAGCATCTGATGCTCCAGCTTGACACCTGCTGGTCCACGGTCGGCGGCGCCGACACGCCCGCACTTCTTGCGCATTACGCAGGCAGGGTCGCCACCATCCACGTGAAGGACTGCAGAGCCTGGGCACCCGGAACAAACCCTGTACTCACGGAACTGGGGCGCGGTATCATGGACTGGAGCAAAGTGCTGCCCGCGGCCAAGGCCGCCGGGGCGCGCTGGTTTATCGTTGAACAGGACCAGTCCGAGACGGACTCAATGGAAAGCGCGGCCGCGAACGCCGCGTTCATGGCGGCATGCAACCAGGAATAGCCAAAATAGCACGAACCGGAGCCTTGGCGCTCGCGGTGGTGGCGGGCCTGCTCGCGGGCTGCCGCCCCGATGCCGTGCTGCGTGGCACCGTGCGCAACATGAGCGGCGAGACGCTGCCCGGCGTGGCCGTGACCGTGGCTGGCAGCGACGTGTCGGCCATCACCAACGCCCTGGGCCGGTACCGGGTTCAATGTCCCGGCGGGAAAGTGCGGCTCGAATTCGTGAAAACAGGGTACACGCCGTCGGTCGCTGAAATGGGCACCGGGCATGGCAAGACAGAAGTGCCCGAAGTAAGGCTCTGGGCCCTGCCGCCCACGGAGGGCGTCTTCCTGCTGGAACAGATGCGCTTCAGGGAACTCGACCACCCGCGGCCCAACCGGTACCATGTAGAAAAGGGCGATTCCGTAATCGGCACGTCCGTGATGCCCAAAGCGGCCTCATCGGCGCCGTTCGGCGGAACGGACGCACCCGTCGGAGCCCCGATGTTGGTTGCGCACAAACTGCCGACCTATGATGCACACCTTACCCGCATGAAGCAGGTGCGCGCTTCCTCCCAGCCGCCACCGCCGCCTGCGGCGGCCGGTTCGGCCCCTGCGGCCAAGCCGACCTATACCGAGAAGATTTGGGTGCCCGAAAAGGACATCCCGCTTGTGGAGCGTCCGCTCGACGAGCCCGACCGGCTGCTGGTGGAACTGGCCCCCTCAACCATGCTGGAGCCCGGCACTTACGCGGTGCACTGGGGTGCCTTCGAGGGTCTGGCCAGCCTGGAGCCGCGCGTCTTCCTGTTTCGCGTGCCCGACCCGGCCGCGACAGAGGAGCAGAAAGAGGCCGAGCCAGCAGCCTCGCCGGAAGACCAGAAGCGCGAGCAGGACCGCGAAAAGAAGCGGCAGGAAATTCGCAAGGACGTGGAAAAAGAAACCGGCGAGGGGTTGGGCTGATCCGGCCGCGAACAAAGGCCCCAAGCACGTGGAGTATCTCATGAAGAGTCAGTTCGTAAACATGCTTCAGGACGGCGACCGCGTCAACGATTATTTCGTTGCGGTGCGCAAGGACCTGCGCACCAAGCAGGACGGCGGCAAGTTCCTGGGGCTGGTTTTCCGCGACCGTACAGGCGAGATCGGCGGCATCCTGTGGAACGCGGCTGCCGACGCGGCCCGCCTGTTCGAGGTGGGCGACGTGGTCAGTGTGCGCGGTCAGGTTGCGTCCTACCAGAATCGGCTTCAGGTCCGCGTCGAGCAGGTCCTGTCCCTGCGCGAGGGCGAGTTCGCCATGGAGGACCTCGTGCAGAGCACGGGCGACGCCGCGGCAAACGTGAAACAACTGCGCGAGATTCTGGATGCGGTTGAGAATCCCTGGGTCAAGCAGCTCCTTGACGCGTTTTGGAATGAGCCGGGTTTTGAGGAGCGCTTTACGACGGCCGCCGCCGCCAAGAAATGGCACCACGAATTCATGGGCGGCCTGGCCCGCCACTGCTACGAAATGGCGCGCATCGCCCTGACCCTGTGCGAACTGTTCCCAGACATCGACCGCGATGTGCTGCTGGCCGGCGTGTTTGTCCACGACATAGGAAAGTTTGACGAGATGACCCACGACCTCGTGGTGGACTACACCAACGAGGGCAAGCTGCTGGGACACCTCCAGATTGGCTGCGACATGGTTCAGAAGAAGATCGCGGGAATTGAGGGATTCCCGGACAAGCTGCGTCTGCAACTGCTGCACTGCATCCTCTCACACCACGGCGAAATCCAAAACGGGTCGCCCGTCACCCCCAAGACGCTCGAGGCCATTGCCCTGCACCATATCGACAATCTTGACGCCCAGACCGAGGCATTCTCGCGGATCATCCGTGAAACCAAGGGCCGCGGCCAGGAATGGTCGGACTTCATGCCCCTCATAGACCGGGTCATTTGGGCAAAGTAGAGGCCGTGTTTCAGCATGCGGCGGACCGTGAAACCCCGCATACTCCGGCTTAGTCTTGTATAGCCGACAAACGGAAGGTATAATAACCTAAGTCGGCGGCCGTCCTAACGGTCGCCACAGAAACGAAGCTTAAATGCCGTTCGCGCCGGATGATGGCTGCGGACACAGGAGATTGCATCATGGGCCTGTCCGGTTACCATCTGGTAATAATTCTTGTCATAGTGCTTGTAATTTTCGGGCCGGGAAAGCTGGGCGGCATCGGGAAGTCCCTGGGGCAGGCCATCAGCGAATTCAAAAACGCCATGAACCCCGAAGAGAAGAAGGATGAGGAAAAGCCGGTCGACAAACTTGAGGACAAGAAGGACGCATAAGCGGGGTCCATTAATCTGATTGGATGATTCCGGGACGCGCCACGCACAGCGTTGGCGCGTCCCGTTTTATTTGC
>CAIJOU010000622.1 GCA_903822375.1 Candidatus Hydrogenedentota bacterium | reverse complement strand
GGATTCCGCAAGAAAATACTTGAGAAGATCCGGGTTTTCCTTTACACTCACGTGCCACTTTACGGGCTGTTTCCCATCTAGTGCCGTGCTTATCCCCTTATTTGGACATGGACCGAAAGGTCCGCGAACTAACGGTTGAAAAGGAGTCAAAGTAATGCGACGAAAGGGCTTCACACTTATTGAACTGCTGGTAGTAATCGCAATCATCGGCATCTTGGCGGCCATCCTGCTGCCGGCACTTGCCCGCGCCCGCGAAGCGGCGCGCCGGTCCTCCTGCCAGAACAACCTGAAGCAGTGGGGCTTGGTCTACAAAATGTACTCGAACGAGGCCAAGGGTGCTTTCCCGACAATGCAGGTTCTTGGATTTGATTATGGCACGAACCCGCCCACACCGAAAGTGAAGATCGCCGTCGGTCCGTCCGTTGCGGCGATCTATCCGGAATATCTGACGGACCCGCATATCGCCCTCTGCCCGTCTGACGCCCAGATCAGCGAGTCACAGAAGAAACTCTTTCCGGCCGGCGGCAACTGCACGCTTTCACAGAATCCGGATGAAATCGATGCCAGCTATGCATACCTTGGCTGGGTGTTTGACAATGCCAAGTTGACGGGGTCGCTGAATAGTTTCGCTGTGGCCGGGCTGCTTGCTCAGCTTGGCGCCAACCCGCCCAGCAACACGGCGCTCCCGGTCCCCACGCAGATTGGCGCCGCGCTGGACGCGCTGGCCGCTGCGGCGGGCAGCGGTGTCGCGGCCGTGATTAACAATCCCTACGCGCTTTCCGCAATGCTGGAACAGGATGCCGATTTGACCAAGACCAGTTACCCGACGGCCGGCAACGGCGGTGGAAGCAAGATCTACCACCTTCGTGAAGGCATCGAACGCTTCCTGATCACCGACATCAACAACCCGGGCGGTGCCAATATGGCCCAGTCCAGCGTGTGGATCATGCTTGACACCATGTCCGCCGGCGGAAGCCAGCCCCTGTTCAACCATGTTCCGGGCGGCTGCAACGTGCTCTACATGGACGGCCACGTTGAATTCGTCAAGTACGTCGGTGTGTCCGGCATCTCAAACATGGATCCCGTCACCGCGCAGAATGCGATGAACGGCTGCACCTCGCCGGTGCTTCCGACCGTTGCGGCGCTTATTGGCGCTTTCGACAGCTGATCGGTTTCTTTCGAATCCACTGAAGTTCTTGCGACGCCCCCCGCGAAACCGCGGGGGGCGTCGCCCGTTTCAGGGAAACACGGAGGCCGCGCCGTGCACCGATATCCACTGCCTCGGCATTTTGGAGAAACCAACCGGGTCACTCGCCCGGATGCGCGTATCCCCATTGCTCAAAGGCAAACTGCCATTCATGGCGGACCCGGGCGATGTCACGCGGCGTGAAAACGTGGCGGTTCTTCACGTAGCTCTTTTGCGCGGCCAGATAGGCTTCCATCTTCGGGCGCGCCGTTTCCAGTCCGGAAAGGCGCAACGCCGCGTAGATACGCTCCAGTTCCTGCATGGGCCGCTCTTCCAGATGTTCATAGCGCACCTCAACGAGGTTGCCTTTCGGAATCAGGCCCCTTGTATCCAGGTAGCGTCGCATGAGTTTCCGGTAGATGTGCAGCACGTTGTCCTGAATCTCCGCGTCACCCACGGCCTGCAGGCCGACCATGTCGTACACGGAGCGGTGCAGTTTCTGGGTGGATCGAAAAACGGCGTAGGGATCGCGGTGGATGTGGATGAAACGGGCGTCGGGGAACAGTTCCAGCAGTTGTGCAATCCGGGCGGTGTTTGCAGGATTCTTGAGCAGCAGCGGCCTGCCCCCGGCGTGGAGCGTGGCCTTTCTGAGCACGCCGAGATAGGTTCGTTTCCACCGGTCCACCTGCTCCGGGAGCGCATCCTCGAACAGCACGTACTTGTGAAACAGCTCGCGCATGCGCTTGGGAAAGTACCAGCCCACATAGAGCGAGTCTTCGCACAGGTTGCAGGTGGCGTATTCCTCCTCCTGCGGAAGGTCCAGCGCCAGTTCCATGTTGTCCATGGGCCTTGTCGCGGGCACAAAACGGCGCATCAGCGGTCCAAGAAATCTCCGTGCCGACAAAAACGATGCGGGAAGGAGTGTCTGAAACAGGGAAACAGTTCCGAAGCTGGGGTCCTGGTGCATCAGGTAGTGCAGCAGCGTGGTGCCCGTCCGCCAGTGTCCCAGGATGAACACCGGCGACGGGTCTATGCGTGTATCCCGCACGCGCCGGCCATAAACGATCCGCTCTGTCAGGCGCAGGGGGGCCCACAACGGACTGGCCGCGGTAATGGCCGCGCTGCGCAGCCGGCTGCCCCCGTCCACGCCGCCGCTTGCGCGCAACAGTCGAAGCCAGTGACGGGAAGAGTTCATCGCGAGCGGGTGAAACAGCAGGGCTAGCCCATTCACCCCGGAATTGCCTGACTGCATTCTTGCGCCCATCCTTTAACCAGCCAAGGGATGCTCCACACTGAACCGCACATCGCGGCCAAAGAGTCTGCCCCCGTTAGGATAGACACGCAGGACGGATGTGTCAAGAACGGACGAAACAAAGGCTACGGCCGTTCGGCGATCAGCTTCCGCACGTCGTAGTGCCGGTAGGGGCGGTTGCAGGCGGGCTGCTGGATGGTGGAATTGGCGACCCATATCTCCATGGTCTTGGGCTTGAACAGCGCGTCGTGCATGTTGCTTTCCATGGCCACGCCGCGCGCCATCAGGTCGAGGGCCGTCTGCGGCGTGAACTTGCCGTACATTTTTTGCGTCCGGTCGACCAGCACATTGTAACGGTCGCCCGCCGAAAGCAGCACGGCGTCCTCGACCGGGCGGGGAAGCCGCTCGTGCGCCTCGTTGGGGGCGATGAACTGGATAATTTGGGGCCACGCAGCCACGCCATAGGCCATGCCCCGGCCCTTGTCGGCCTTGGCATCACTGATGACGTAGTAATACTCGCAGGTGCGCGGCGTGTCGGTCATGATGCGCTTCACGTCATCGAGCGTGTTGGCCGATTCCAGGCACTCGCGGATGAGGTAGGTCATCGGCATGCCGTCCCACTGCTCCGCGCCACGGCCGCCCATCTCGCCAATGCCGATTTGCTTGTCGTTCATCCCGGTCACGCTGCCGAGCATGCCCGAATAGGCCACATTCACAAACGCGTTGGCGTCTTTGGGCTCCTGGATGATGAGCAGTTGCCACTTGTCCAGCCCCGCCTCGCGCATGTAGTCGAGCACCCGCCCGTGCAGCAGTTCGCCGTCGGCCGTGGCCTTGCCCCACATGGCAAAGCCGCTGCAGTGGAACAGTTCGGGGAAGATGGTGAAGTCCTCAACGTTCTCCACGGAGATGCCCGTCGCATCGGACATGCCCTTTATTTCCTGTTTGAACTTCTCCGGAATGAACTTCTCGGTGCGATCCCATGCCTGACGCAGGCTGGCCTGGAAATCTTTCTCCCAGGAGGCCACTCCGACCACCCGGAGTACCATCGACGCCGCCTCAATCTCCTCCTTCATCAACTTCCCGTGCTGGAAGCCCATGTCATAGTGCGTGCCCTTGAGGTGCAGCACGCGCTCCTCGCCTATCTGTTCCAGATAGGCCGGACCGAATTCGCGGAGCAGCTTGCGCGGCGCCTCCGCCGCGATGGTGGCCGGAACCATGTCCTTGACGGGACTCGTGCCGGACAGCCAATGGTCGGCCGGGGTTCCCGGCACTTCTGGGGTCTGGCCAACGGCGAACGGCTGCAGCGCGGCAACCAGCAGGAGAAGGACAAGCGTGCAAATCGGCTTCATCGCAGGGTTTCCTTGTGGGGTGCGGGAAAGACACTGTACTACAGACCCGCGCACGACCCGGCCAGTTTCAGCGGTGGATGGAATTATCGCGGGTCGGCGTACATCGACCACTTTGGCCGTGAAATGTGTTTTTGGTCCCCCCTGCGAGGGGGGTGGCCCGAAGGGCCG
>CAIJOU010000621.1 GCA_903822375.1 Candidatus Hydrogenedentota bacterium | reverse complement strand
TTTCGCCCCAGTCGTTCATAAAGAACGCGGCGAACCAAATGCTCGACTTCGGCCCGATGAGGTAAAGGTGGGGATGGAAGCATGGAAACAAGTGGTAGTTTTCGGTTAGTATTTGGGGGTTATTGAAAGTAGTCAAATAAAAAGTTGCATTATCTACCAAAACATTCCATCCTCTTCCAGAAATGCACAACGAAGAGCGTCAGGCGAAGATCGAAGCCTATCTTCAGGAGGCTGAGTTCGCGTCGCTTGAAGAGCTTGCGCAGCGGGTGGAAATGTCTGTGTCGACGGTTCGCCGCGACCTCACTGAATTGGAACGCGCTGGGAAAGCCTGGCGCACCCATGGGGGAGCTCGTACGCTCCAGCCAAAAACGGACGAATTTGTATTCAACATTCGCGACACACGTCAGGTTGACGAGAAGGAGGCGATCGGCGCGGCGTGCGCTTCGCTCATCGAGTCCGGACAAAATGTCATCATTGATGGCGGCACGACCTGTCATCATGTCGCCAGACATCTCGGCGACAAGGTTGCGCAGATGATCACGAATTCACTGCCCATCGCCAATCTGTTCTCCGGATCGAGTCGTCACGAAGTGCTCGTCTCCGGGGGAATCATCTACCCGCGGCTCGGTGTGCTGGTGGGTCCACACGCCGTGGAAACGTTCTCCCGCGTGCATGCTGACGTGGCCATTCTAAGCGGAAGCGGCATTTGCGAAGAGGGTATTTATAACTCACACGCTCTGCTCGTGGACATCCAACGCGCAATGATGGCCGGGGCCGCAAAAGTAATCTTTTGCCTCGACCACTCAAAATTCAATCGGCGCTCAACCTTCTTCCTTTCGGATTTTGAACCAATCGACTTGGTGGTGACCGACTCCCAGGCGCCTGAACCACTGGTGACTGCACTTCGGACTAAAGGGATTGAGGTCGTTGTGGCTCCGGCTGCCACTCCAGTAGCAGCAAAATAGTCCTCCCGGACGAATCCGCGCCTGTTTTCCCCCATGCCCCGCTCCCGGACTTCTTCACACGGCCTTTTTATATCATCGTAACGGAGATAATCAGTCTTTGTTAGTGTCAAATCTTCAGCCGCTTTCTTCAGCAGTGATCTCTCCTTGGTGGCAGTGATGAGGCTTTCGTTTGCTTCGCCTCTTGTGAGGAAGTTGATCGATTGCAGGCCATAACTGGAAAAGCCCGTTGATCCATGGTTTCTGTGGGCGGCTACCAGCTTATGTGTATTACCGCCAATGCATTATAAATTACTTGAACGCCAAGGCATGAGGCGTATCCATTTCTATTCCGCTTCAACTGGCTCGACTCCTGCTCTTTCTTAATGCAGGAGCTGCATTCCATGCAGGCCGGTCCACCCATTCACCCTCGGGCGTCCGATGATTCACTAGGACAGGCCAATGTCACATTCTGCAACGCCTTCGAGTAATCCGTCGCTTAGTAAATGTCCTTGCTGACAAGTTATTCACAGGGTTTTTCAAGGGCGTTTTCAGAGTAAAATCACTGCTTGTTCACGATTGAGTTGCGCGACCATTAGTTGGTAGGGGAAGTCCGCGATGCCACGATCGACGACGAGGAAGCAAAAAGTGGGACATGGATACACCGGGAGAGGTGAGAAGAGCGCGGTCATGGCGGAGGCAAACGTCCTGGTTCGTTCCCTCCTGACATCTCGATGCTACAACAGCATATTATCAATCAGCCGCACCTCATCCACCCAGGCGGCGATGGCCATCATGGCCTTGCCAGGCAATACCTCACGAACTGCTTCCATGGTGCAGCGATCCACGACCGCCGCATAAATCACCCGCACGCGCCGCCGGGTGCCCATGAGATGCGTGGCCTCGGCCACCAGGCGGTCGACGTTGCGCACGCCGCCATCGACCATCTCCTTCGCGCGCTTCAGCGCCTGCGAGATGATGAGCGCCTCCTCCCGCTGGCTCGCCGTAAGGTAGCGGTTGCGTGAGCTCATCACGAGACCGTCAGGCTCGCGCACCGTCGGAGCAGTCACGATGTCGATGCAGCAATGGAGGTCGTTGACCATCTTCTTGACCACCGCCACCTGCTGCGCGTCCTTCTGGCCGAAAACGGCGATATCGGGTCGCACAATGTTAAACAGCTTGGTGACAATGGTGGTAACCCCCCGGAAATGGGTCGGCCGCGAAACACCGCAGAGAGGTTTCGAGATCAGCTCCTCGGTAACGTAGGTCGAGTAACCCCGGGGATACAGCTCATCGACCGTTGGCGCGAAAACGATGTCGGCGCCCGTCTTTTCACACAAGGCGATGTCGCGCGGCAGGTCGCGCGGATACTTCGCAAAGTCTTCACTCGGGCCGAACTGCGCGGGGTTGACGAAGATCGACACGACCACCGTGTCGACTCGTTCCTTGGCGAGCCGGATGAGGCTGAGATGCCCTTCATGCAGCGCGCCCATCGTCGGCACGAGCCCGATCAACCGACCCTTAGACCGCAGGTTCACCGCGGTGGACTGCATGTCGAAGACGGAAGCGATCACTTGCATGGCAGGAGGGCGCCGCGCCGGCCCGGGTGGCGCGCGGAAAAGACCGGGCTTGAACTATCCCGGTGTCACCAACTTTAATCAAGTCCTTTGCTCGGGACACCCGGCTGACTTCCGTCCGTTCGCGCGGCTCTCTTCCACTTTCCTCACGCCCCATGATCCATATCAACGAACACTACACCAAGCTCAAGGCGTCGTATCTTTTCGCTGACATCGCCCGCCGCGTCGCCGCCTTCCAGCAGGCCAACCCCGACCGGTCCCTTATCCGCCTCGGCATCGGTGATGTCACCGAGCC